>DATMTC010000462.1:0-14705 GCA_035565115.1 Microbacteriaceae bacterium
GTCCGATCGCGCCGACCATTGATACGCACAGCGCCCACGCGGAACCGATGAGGTAGAGCGCAGGCGACGACCACCAGGCGCCAGAGCCGAAGCTCACCGAGGATGCGACGATCACGAAGATCAGAAACTGCAGGCTCGCCACCGAGGCCACGGTCCCGAGCACGCTGACGAAGCCGGCCACGAGTCCGGCGGCGAGCACGACGATGACGGTCAGAACCCCGTCGCCGAGCACGCGTTCGCCGATGAGAAAGCCGATCGCACCCGACACTGCCACGATGCTGACGCGCGCAACCCGCGAACGATACGGGCCGCCTTTGTCTTGCAATGAGCCCGACAGTGCGCCAATCGAAGCCAATACCCCTGGCAGCAGTTGACCGATCGCCATTCCGACGCCGACGGGGGTGGCGATCGCAATCGCAGTGCGCACGGCGATCGCCCACGGAATCGGTGCAGGCTTGGGGCGGAGCAGTTCTGCGACCCACTGCAGAGGCGGTGTCCTCATGCCGTCAGCCTATGCGCGCGCACGATGTGGCCGGCCGATGCCAGCATAAGATTGAAGCCATGTCGGTGTCGGAGCTCACGAACACGGCGCAGGACTACCTCAAGGTGATCTGGACGGCAACGGAGTGGATGCCGCAGCCGATCACCGTGAAGCAGCTCGCCGAGCGGATGGGCGTGCGAGCTGCGACCGTCTCTGACGGCATCCGTCGCTTGGCAGAGCAGGGCATGCTGCACCATGAGCCGTACGGCAGCATCGAGTTGACGGATGCCGGGCGCGCACACGCGATCGCCATGGTGCGCAGACATCGCCTGATCGAGACGTTCCTCGTCGAGACTCTCGGATACGGCTGGGACGAGGTGCACGACGAGGCCGAGATTCTCGAACACGCCGTCTCTGACACGCTGGTCGACCGGATCGATGCCGCGCTGAAGCATCCGTCTCGCGATCCGCACGGAGACCCGATTCCGACCGCTGACGGCGACCCGCGCAGGCCGGATGCCGTGCAGCTCAGCAACGCGGATGCTCGCGCCGCGCTCATCGTCGCCCGCATTTCGGATGCCGACCCCGCCGTTCTGCGGTATCTCGCCGACAAGGGCATCCAGCTCGACACGCGCCTGATCGTTACTGAGCACCGCCCGTATGCCGGTGATGTCACGATTCAGGTCGATGGCGACGCCGAATCCGTCGAGCTGGGTGCGCTGGCCTCGGCGGCGGTGTGGGTGAGCGCGCGGCCCGCCTAGCTCCCTGCGAGCGGGGTCATCGAGGAGCTTGACGAGGGCTAGCCGGTTAGGGTCAGCACGATCAGCGCGACGTTGAGCACGACGACCAGCGTCGCGGCAAGCCAAGCGAGAGCCCTGGTCCACGGCGCGTCCACGTGCACACCCATGACACGTCGGTCGCCGGTCAGCCGGATCAGCGGAATGACCGCGAACGGGATGCCCAGGCTGAGCAGCACCTGGCTGAGCACGAGCGCCCACGTCGGCTCGATTCCAACGCCGAGGATGATCAGCGCCGGAATCATCGTGACGACGCGCCGCAGCAGAAGAGGAACGCGCACCCGCAGCAGCCCGGACATGATCACAGCGCCCGCGTAGCATCCGACCGATGTCGACGCCAGACCAGACGCCAGCAGCCCGACCGCGAAGACCACCCCGATCGCCGGCCCAAGAGACGCGCTGATAGCAGCGTGAGCACCCTCGATGGTGTCGGTCCCCGCCACCCCGTTCAGGCTGGCTGCCGCAAGCAACAGCATCGCAATGTTCACCGCTCCTGCGATCACCAGCGCGATCACGACGTCCCACCTGGTCGCATGGATGAGCCTGCGCACAGCGGATGCTCCGCCCGGCTGCCCGTGCCGGTCGCGTGCGAGCGATGAGTGCAAATAGATCGCGTGCGGCATCACCGTTGCGCCGAGCATGCTGGCGGCGAGCAGCACGGAGCCCGCGCCGTCGAACCGCGGAACGAGACCGCCGGATGCGTGCGCCCAGTCCACCGGACTCACGAACAGTCCGGCGACGAACCCGACCGCGATCACAGCAAGCAGCGCCATGATGACTGTCTCGAACGTGCGCTGTCCGCGCCGCGATTGCACCGCCAGCATCAGCATCGACATCACGCCAACGATGAGCCCGCCGACGAAAAGGGGCAAGCCGAACAGCAGATTGAGTGCGATGGCACCGCCGATCACCTCGGCAACGTCGGTTGCCGCCGCGACGATCTCGGCCTGCAGCCAGAATGCGCGCCTGCCTTTCGTTCCGAGTCGTTCACCGAGCAATTCGGGCAGGCTGCGACCAGTCACCAGCCCGAGCTTCGCCGACTGGTACTGAATCAGCACCGCGATCGCATTCGCCGCGACGAGCACCCAGACCAGCAGGTATCCGAACCTGGCGCCAGCTGTCAGGTTGGCAGCGACATTGCCTGGATCGACATACGCGATCGCCGCGACGAACGCCGGGCCGAGCAGAAATAGCATCCGGGGGCTGGGCCGGCCACCGTCGCGTTGCGGCCTGCGCGACTTTCGGGAGCCACGCCACCTGATTGCTGAGGACGCGCCCGTGCGGTGTCCTGTTTCCAGTTCAGTCGCCATCCGAGTTCCGCTCGCCTTACTGCATTGTTAGACGATCCTAACATCGCGAGACGTGCGTGAGGTTGCTGGTCACTGACGGATGCCAGTCAGGCCCGCACGAAGTCCACTGGCACCGAGCGTGTCCCCCATTCGGCCCAGATGGCCATCTCGGGATCGCCGGCCGCGGTGAAGCTCGCGCTGCGCGCCAGTACCTCCTCAAGCGTGATCACCATCATCATCCGAGCCAGCGGCGCACCTGGGCAGCTGTGCGTGCCGCGGCCGAAGGAGATGTGCTTGGAGATGTTGGGCCGGTTCAGCACGAACTTCTCGCCGTCTTCGAACACCCGCTCGTCGCGGTTGGCAGAGGTGTAGACAAGGGCAACCGGATCGTCTTTGCGGATCAGTTGGCCAGAGAGCATGACATCCTCGCGCGCGGTGCGGGCCATGCCCCGGTACGGCGAGTACAGGCGCAGAAACTCCTCGACGCCCGCCGGGATAAGCGAGGGATCAGCACGCAACTGATCCTGAAGTTCCGGATCGCGGCTAAGATGCACGAACATATTCCCGATGAACACGCTCGGCGCTACCATGCCGGTCACGATCAATTGGCGCACGCATCCGAGCACCAGATTCGGCGGCAGGGGATCTCCGCCAGGACGGGCCGCGATCAGCGCTGCGGTGAGATCGTCCTGCGGGTCATAACCGCCCGCCTTGCGGTCGTCGATGATCGTCTGCGCGATTTCATAGAGCTTGCCGCTGAGACTCTTGACCACATCGTGGTCGAGCACCTGGATGGCATCCACATAGGTGCGCGTCACGGACTTGATCAGCTCCGACGTCTCGACGTCGAGGTTGAAGAAGTCGGCGAAGACGAAGGCTGGGAACCGCTGCGCGTACTCTTTGCAGACATCCACCCAACCGGCGTCGATGAGCGGGTCGAGTAGTTGGATGGCGGATGCGCGCACCTTCGGCTCCAGTGCCCGCATCTTCGGCGGAGTGAATGCTTTGTTGATGATCCTGCGGTACTCGGTGTGATCAGGCGGGTCGAGGTGCAGGGGCGGCCGCACGCCGGTGAAGGCGAACTTGGGAATGGCGTTCTGCTTCGAGGTCGTGAAGTGCTCGATGTCGGTGATGACCTCCAGAACCTCGTCATAGCCGAGCAGCGCCCAGAACCCGTCGTATTCCTGACTTCGCGCAATTGGACAGCGACCCCGAAGCTCGTGGAACTCCTCGTGCGCGCTGGTGAAGGTCTCGCCCTCCCGCACCGGATCGAAGTCGTGGTCGGCGCGGCGGCGGTCGTCTGCCTCGAGGTCCACGTCGTACTCTGCATGTTTCATCGTCGCTCTCTTTCTTCGCTGCTGAGGCCTTTTTCGGTAACCTCGTTCAATTCGAGCCGAGCAAAGACTCGATCTTCTTCGCGACCGTGTCGTCGACGGGGGTCGGACGGTCCCAGTTCTTGACGTTTTCAGCGGACAGCGGTGACAGCGCACCGGATTCCTTGGCGAGCACTTTGGCGCCGTCACCGGAGAGCATGAAATACGCGAAGAGCTTCGCAGCATTCGGGTGGGGGCTGTTGGCCGAGATCCCCAGCGCAATCTCCGGCCCCGTCGTCGGCGTCGGGCTGGTCAGCCCGACGGGAGCCCCGCTCTTCTTCAGGTTCTGCACGATCGCGAGCACACCCGGATATCCGATGACGCCCTCACCGGCCGCGACCCCCTGCGTCACGGGCACCGCGCTGTCCATCCAGGTCGGGTTGTTCTTGCCGACCTTTTGCAGATAGTCGGGGCCGTAGGTCTTGAGCATCAGAGCCCAGAACGAGAGAGCGGCCGGAGACGCCGAAGGCTTGTCCATCAGCAGCTTCCCCTTGAATTTGGGGTCGGCGTATGCTTTCCAGCTCTTGGGAGGGGACTTCACCTCATCGGTGTTGTAGACCAGTTGAGTCGGTACCAGGCTGACGGTCGCCGAGCCGCCGTCGTCCTCGAGGAACTCTTTGGGCAGTTTCCCCAGCCCACCGGGCAGATCGGCCTTGTCCAGAGGACGCAACCACTTGTTGGTGAAGGCATCCGCGAAGAACGGGGAGTGAGTGAGCAGAATCGCGTCGGCGACTTCTGCCCCGGCCTTGGCCTCCGAGGCGTACCGTTGCGCCAGATCACTTGAAACGAGGCGGACCGTTTCGATTGGCACGCCGTACTCCTTGTTGAAGGCATCCGCCAGCGAATGGAGCACGGCCGGATCCGGGATGCCGTACAGGGTGAGTTTGCCCTCCTGTTTCGCCGCGTCGACCAGTTTCTGGACTGCTGCCGGCCGCCCAGTTGTCGCCGAACTGCCGGAGCCTCCGGAGTTGTCGCCTCCCGAGGAACTGCAGCCGGCCAACACCAGTGCGGTCATGACGGCTGCGGCTACGAGACCCCTTTTGCTGCGTTTCATGGATCGTTCTCCTTAATACGGGTTGGTCGAAATTGCTGGTTGATCGGTCGAGATCGACATGAGGTCTTGGCCGAGGATCAGCGACCCCTCGAACGCGCTCTCGATCGGTTCTCTCCAACCGGAGTCGTCGAACCGATCCGCGGGAACCTTGTGGCTGAGCACGAGTGTCTTCACGCAGGCGGCGGATGCGACGCGGCCGATGTCGTGGATGTCCGTATGCGAACGGGTGAGGTGATCCCGCAACATTCCGTCGTCAGCGTTGGTCGAGGCCGCCCGCGTTCCCGCGATCAGGTCCAGATTGATGACCTCATGGATGAGCACGTCCGCTCCATCGGCCAGCTCGATGAGATTCTTGCTCGGTGCGGTGTCGCCCGAGACGACGACAGACGATCCGTCCTCAGCATCGAGGCGGTAGCCGAGCGCTGGATAGACCGGCGGATGGTCGACAAGCGTTGCGGTGAGCCGGAGCGGCCCGAGCATAATGTCTTGCTCGCTGCCGTTGAGCTCGTCGGCGTGCACCAGCTCGCGCAGATCGATGCGGCCCTCATCGGCCATCCGCAGCTCGATGTCGTATCGGTTGGCCTCAAGGTAGTGGTGGACGATCCTCGCCAGCGGCTGCGGCCCCCGGATCGAGATCGGCTCCGAGCGGCCATGTGCCCAGGCCGCCATGAGCACAGCGCCGAGGCTGACGTTGTGGTCCGAATGGTGGTGGGTGATCAGTATGTCGGTGATCTCGGCCGGTTCGATCCCGGCGCGGAGCAGCTGCTGGGGCACGCCCTGACCGGCGTCGATCAAGACCGTACGATCTCGAAACCGGACGACCTGGCCCGGCCCGCATCGCGTTGCGGAGACCTGAGGTCCCCCCTTGGTTCCCAAAAGTATGACCTGCACCGCCATCACCCGACATTCATGCTGCTGCCGAAACGAGACTTCCGTCGGCCATATGCGAGGGCGAGAATGACCACGATGGCGCTGATGGCCACGATGACGGTCGACAGGGATGCGAGAAGCGCGAATGAGCCCCCGTTGAAAACGTCGAGAATTCGGAAACCCAGAACCGGATTCCCGGTCCCAGAAAGAATCGCAGCAACTTCGAGGTCGCCGAGGATTCTGACGAACAGCATCACCCATCCGACGATCAGCCCCGGAATGATCAGTGGCAATTGGATCATTCGGAACGTGCGGAACGAGCCTGCACCGGTGACCGCCGAGGCTTCCGGGAGCTCGGCGCCGACGCTGCTGACTGCAGAGTCGGCCGCAACCGAGGCTTGTGGAATGAAGATCGCCACGTAGCCGATCAGCAGAATCAGCAGCGTGCCAGAAAGATTGAATGGTGGTGCGGCGAGGAACAGGAGGATGCCGACAGCGAGCACCATGATGGACACCGCTGTCGGCAGCTTGATTCCGGCATCAAGGGCACGAGCGAACTTCGTGTGCCGGCGTGACACGTAAATCGCAACCATAGCGGCGATCAGGATTCCAACCAGCCCCCCTACGATCGCAAGCCCGAGACTGTTGAACAGAGACTGCCTGGTGATCGAGTCGTCAAGAACGGACGTTTGCAACGCCTGAAGGCTCAGGTTGCCCCAGCGGATCTTCGGGGTCCAGAAGCCGTTGAGCGCGACGATGACCAGGGCGAAAATCGGCAGCACCGTCGAGATGAGCACATAGAACAACTCCACTGCGCGAAGCGGCCATTTCCACAGCCCAACATCGGTCAGCTTGGAGCGAGCCCCTTTCCCCTTCATGGTTGCGTACCGACCCTTGCGCAGGATTCGAACCTGCAACACATAAGCCAAGCCGACGAAGACGACGACGATTCCGCTCAGGCCGACCGCGACATCCGTGTGTGGTGGATACGAGAATGTCAACAGGTGCACGATGCGCACGGAAAGCACGTCGATGCCCGCTGGCGTGCCGATGATGGATGGCACCGAGAACATGCCGAAGCCGAGCCAGACGCAGAGCAGGAATCCAGCACCGATACCCGGTATGACCGCCGGAACGACGACCCTGCGCAGCGTGCGGAACGCGCCTGCCCCGCTCAGTCGCGATGCCTCTTCGAGGCTCGCGTCGAAATTCCGGAAACTCGCCGAGACATTCATGTAGACGAAGGGCACAGCATAGAAGGTGTAGACCATGATCAGGCCGTACCACGAGTTGATGTCGAGCGGACCGGTGCCGCCAAGGTCAATCCCAAAAAGGCCGACGAAGTCTCGGAACCAGGCGTTGAGCAGGCCGGCCCTCGGGGACAGGAGCATTGTCCATCCGACCGCACCTGCGACCGGCGGAAGCAGAAGCGGAAGCAGCGGGAGCGCATCTGCGAACAGACCCATGCGCACGTTCGTGCGCTCGTTCAGCCAGGCGAAAGCAGTTCCGATGATCACGGCGGCGACACTGCTGCAACCGGCGACGATGACCGTGTTGAGGATCAGCGCGCCAAGGTCGGGCAAGGCGAAGGTTTTCACAATCGGAGCGATCGTGAACCGTCCGTCAACAAAGAACAGGCCGATCAATACCCGGGCCAAAGGAACGATGACGATCCCGATCAGGATGAGTGCGATAACGATGGTTATCGCGTCGAAGGGGCTGGTTCTGCCTCGGCCACCCAGTAGTCGACCGCCCAGTCTGCGACGGACCAACTGGGGCGAGGCCAGCGGCGGGCGATCAGCTCTGCTGGTCATCGGTCGTCACTTTTCGCAGCGGGCCCTTGCTCATCGATCGGCAGGACACGCATATCGTCCGGTGACACGCTCACCCAGACTCGCGTCCCAGACTCGACGGCTTCGTGTCGTGGACTCCACAGCCTGGCTTTCATGTCTCCGGCACGAAGCAGGTACTCGGTGTGGGATCCGACGAACATGGTTGCGGCCACCTCGAACTGCCACGTGTTCGCGGTTGGAATCGGCTCGTGAAGGCTCAGGTGTCCTCGTTCGGGACGCCAGGTTGCCACGACAGCGTCTCCTGCGCGCAGTTCACCGGCAAGATTCGTCGAGCTGACCTGCCCGTGCTGCGTGTCGACGATCGCTTCCCGGCCGTTGGCGCGGACAACACGTCCCTCGATCTCGTTGATTGCGCCGATGAAGCGCGCCACGTATGGGGTGGCCGGCCGCGCATAGATCTCTTCCGGGGTGCCGAATTGGGCGATGCGCCCGGCGTCGATAACCGCGATCCTGGTCGCCAGCTCCATGGCTTCGGTCTGATCGTGCGTGACGAAGAGCGCGGAGAACCCGATCCTGCGCTGCATCGCCAGGAGCTCGACCCGCAGCTGCTCCCGCACTTTGGCGTCGACGTTTGACAGGGGCTCATCGAAAAGAATCACCGAGTCGTTCTTGACCAGCGAGCGTGCAAGCGCCACCCGCTGCTGCTGCCCTCCACTCATCTGTCCCGGGTACTGGCCTGCCAACTCCGGGATCCCCACCTGGGCCAAAACGTCGCCCACCCGCTTCGTGATCTCTGCTCGTGAGGGTCGTGGGCGTTCATTCTGCACCGCGTATGCGATGTTCTTGAACGCCGTCATGTGTGGCCAAAGCGCGTAGGACTGGAAGATCATGCTGATCCCGCGCTTCTCCGGCGGATGGAATGTGCCATGTTCGGCGTCAAACCGCGTCGTACCCCCGATCCGGATGCTGCCGGAATCGGGGGTCTCCAATCCAGCGACCGACCGAAGAAGTGTCGTCTTTCCGCAGCCGCTCGGCCCGAGGAGAACCACGAACTCGCCAGGCATGACCTGGAGCGAAACGTCGTCTATTGCGTACAGTTCGGACTTGTCCTCGCGCCGAAACTTCTTGCGCAGATGCTCGATGTCGATCGCGGGCGTCTCGTCAGCGCCAAGCGTCGTGTAGGGACTATCCATGGGCTCACGCGTAGCGATCGTGCTCACGGCTCCGGCTCCGCACGCCAAGGCGGACACGGCATCTCGGCGGACCTGATCGCGGGAGGAAGCTGCGCGATGGCGCTTCGTCTGCAGAGCGTGCGCTTCAATGCCATGTCGTATCTCCGTTGATAGAACCGCTGGATAGAACCTCTAGACAGAACCAGCGTGTCGTCCGCACGTGTCGTCCACACGGATGCGGTGCAGTAGCGGTGAGTTCCGGTTCTGCCGAAACCAACATTGTGCACTTACGCTAACGACCGTCCGCAAAATAGTCAAGGATGCGATGTCACTACGGCATGGGTGTAGAAGGCCGCCTCGCGCGGCTCGCTGGGCGAACGGCTCAGCCGGCGCGCTGTTCCTTCGTCCGGCGCATCCGGGAAGCCCCGAGCACGGCGAGCCCGGCCGCAAGAAGCAAACCAGCCATCCCGAGCGGGAGCGTCACATCCGAACCGGTCGCCGCCAGGCCAGGATGCCCCGGTGTGCCCGGCTGAACCGGCACAACAGGTGCAGACGGCTTGACGGGAACGACCGCGGCCGATGCATTCGATGCCGGGCCGACACCGACCGAGTTCGTCGCTGTGACCGTAAACGTGTATGTGTCACCATTCGTCAACCCAGTGATCGTAATCGGTGAACCCGTGCCAGTGGCACTCTGCCCGCCATTGGCCGGCGTGGTCACATCGGTCGCGGTCACTGTGTACGCGATGATGGGTGCACCACCATCGTCTGCCGGGGGTGTGAACGTGATCGTCGCCTGAGCATCGCCTGCCGTGGCAACCCCGATGGTCGGCGCATCAGGAATCGTGGGATACCAGTGGGCATACAGAGTGGTGTCGTCTGTGACTGGTGTGGCGAAGTCCCACACGGTGCCGCTGGTCGGCGCCGTGAACCAGCCAGTGAATGTGAACCCGGTTCGAGTGGGATCCGCCGGCGCGATCGCCGGCGTGTTGTAGTCCGGGTTCTGCGCCGCAACCGGTGACGCATCCTGGCCCGTGTCGAACGTGACCGTCGGATTCGGGATGGAGTGATAACCCTGCCAGGTCGGCGTGGTGTAACCGGCGGGAATCGCGCCAAGCGCGTATTTCGTGGGGTAATGAACCGTCACGTTTGTGCCGATTCCGAACGAGCCTTCGTCGCCGGCGACTGAAAAGTCTGACGGAGGCGGTCCCTGCATGACCACATCGGTCAGGCTCAGGTTGCTACCGAACGCGAGAGCCCCGATCGTGCCGACCGAGTCAGGGATCGTGACGGATGTCAGCCGATTCGCATAGAAGGCGTAGCTGCCGATGGTCGTCACCGAGTCGGGAATGCTGATCGACGCCAGCAGGTTGCGATCGAACACGTGCGCCCCGATCGTCGTCACCGAATCGGGAATGGAGACAGAGGTCAACTGGTTCTCGCCGAACGCGTAGTCATTCAAGGTGGTCACAGACGAACCGATCACAACCGAGGTCAGCTTGTTGTTATCGAACGCCAAAGTGCCGACAGTCGTCACCGAGTCAGGGATCGTGACCGTTGTCAGGCCGTTGTCACTGAAGGTGTTTGCGCCGAGAACCGAGAGCGAGTTGCCGAGCACAAGAGACGTCAGCCCGTTCCCCGAAAACGCGGAATCGCGTACTTCCGTGACCGAATTCGGGATCGTGACAGTGTCGAGCTGGTCACGATAGAAGGCATGGCCCCCGATGGTGATCACAGAATCGGGGATGTCGACCGAGGTCAGCTGATTGCCGCTGAACGCGTAGTCGCCGATGGTCGTCACCGAATTCGGGATCGTCACGGATGTCAGCTGTTTGCCGGCGAACGCTTGGTAGCCGACGGTTGCCACGGCATAATCCGTGCTGTCGATCGTGACGGTGTCGAGGATGGAGACATCCGGTCCGCAACCGGCGCCTGGATCGCATGCGGTCACTGACGCGCGCGTTCCGTCGACGGCCGTGTATGTGACACCGTCGATCTCGACGCTGCCCGGTGCGGCGTGCGCGGGGGATGCCCCGAGGCTGAATGCGCTGACGGCGGCCACCGTCGCCACGGCAATGGCAAGTCCGCGCGTTCGACCGGAGGGGCCCGCATTTGAGGAATTGTGAGCACGCGCGAATACGGCACCGAACATTCTGGCATCCCCTCGTCAGACAATAGCGTCCGTGGATCGGACGGGCGCCGTCCCCACCCTATGCCTTACCTATGAGTCCGCACCACCCCTCTCACCTCACCGGTCTCTCGCCTACCGCCTACCTCACCCTTCTCCCCTGCTCTCACGGAAGGGGGAGGGAGGGCGTCGCTTGCTCGGCGTATAGCCGGGAATACACGCCGCCGGCCTCGAGCAACTCGAAGTGCGTGCCACGCTCGACGATGTGCCCGCCGTCTACGACGAAAATCACGTCTGCTGACACGATCGTCGACAGCCGGTGCGCGATCGCAATCGTCGTGCGGCCACGGGATGCTGTATCCAGCGCCTGCTGCACAACGCGCTCCGAGATGGTGTCGAGTGCGCTTGTCGCCTCGTCGAGGATGAGCACCGCAGGGTTCTTCAGCAGAACGCGCGCGATCGCGATGCGTTGCTTCTCGCCGCCCGAGAGGCGGTAGCCACGTTCTCCGACCAACGTGTCGTACCCGGCAGGGAACCCTGCGATCGTGTCGTGAATGTTCGCGGCGCGCGCCGCTGCCTCGAGTTCGCTTTGCGTCGCATCCGCCTTTGCGTATCGCAGGTTCTCGGCGATGCTCGCATGAAAGAGGTATGTCTCCTGACTGACGACGCCGATGTGCGAGACAAGCGATTGCTGCTGCAGGTCGCGCACATCCTTTCCAGCGAACAGCACACGCCCGTGTGACGCCTCGTAGAAGCGCGGAATGAGGTATGAAACCGTGGTCTTGCCCGCGCCGCTCGGGCCGACGAACGCTGCGAACTGTCCGGGCTCGATCGCGAACGAGACGTCGTCGAGGGTGGCCGGCTCGGAATCCGCGGCATCGGGATAGCGGAACGTGACGTCATCGAACGCGACGCTGCCCAAGGCGGTCCCTGAGCTTGTCGAAGGGACTGGTCCGGTCACTTCGACGAGCTCAGCGACCGGCACAGCATCCGGCTTGTCTGCGATCGCAGGCTTCAGGTCGAGGTACTCGAAGATGCGCGCGAACAAGGCGCCGGATGTCTGCAGATCGAGCGCGACGCGCATCAGCCCGAGCAGCGGGAACAACAGCCTGGCTTGCACGGTGGTGAAGGCGACGATCGTGCCGGCCGTGACATCCGTCGCGCCGCCGTTGACGAGCCATCCTGCCACGAGGTACACGATCGCCGGGATGCTCGACAAGAACATCGAGACCATCGCGAAGAACCACTGCCCGCTCATCGACTGGCGCACCTGCAGCCGAATCTGATTGTCGTTCTCGTCGGAATACCTGCCGATTTCGGCGGCCTGCCGGTTGAAGCTCTTGGCAAGCAGAATGCCTGACACGCTCAACGTCTCCTGCGTGATCGCCGTCATGTCAGACAGCGACTCCTGCGTCTTCGTCGCAATCCGTGCCCGCACCTGGCCGACGCGACGCTGGGCGATCACCAGGATCGGCATCAGCACAACGGCGATGATCGTCAGCTGCCAGTTCAGCAACAGCATGGCCACAAACGCCGCGATCACCGTCACGGTGTTGCCCAGCACGCTCGAAACCGTGTTGGTCAGCACGCTCGCCACGCCGCCCACATCGTTCTGCAACCGAGACTGGATGATGCCGGTCTTCGTCCGGGTGAAGAAGCTCAGCTCCATCGCCTGCAGATGCGTGAACAGTTTCACGCGCAGCGCGCCCATCACCTTATTGCCGACGGTCGCGGTCAAGTAGGTCTGCCACACGCCGAACAGGCCGGATGCCACGTAGATCACGATCATGAGCGCGACGAGCTCGATCAGGCGAGGCAGATCAGGATGCCCGAGGCCGCGAGGAAACAGCGCGTCGTCGAAGACCCGCTGGGTCAGCAACGGTGGGATGACAGACAGCGCGGCCGAGACCAACACCAAGACGACAGTTGTGATCAGGGCGGCCTTGTGCGGGGCGAAGAGTGCTGTGATGCGACGCCCCAGATTCGGGATGCGCGGCGCCTCGGCGTTTGCCGCTTTCTGCGCGCGCACGTCGCCTCCGCTGATCCGACCGCCCCCGACCCGGCCGCCACCGCCTCTGCCACCGCCTCCGCCTGGGCGGCCACCACGCACCGTACTCACGCAGCGAGCATAATCCCGCCCGTCATCGGCGCACCGGCCCGTCCGCTTACAGCGTGGGGCACCCGACCCCGCAAGACGATCCGTGGTTCCGGACCATAAAGCGGCCCACGAGGTCTCGATACGCGGCGCTCGTTCCTCGCGTCGCTACTCGACCACCGGATTCGGACGTCCCGGTGGTCGAGTAGCTGCTCGCGCAGCGAGCCGCGTATCGAGACCTCGCAACCTTCCGGTGGTCGAGTAGCTGCTCGCGCAGCGAGCCGCGTATCGAGACCTCGTTAGCCGACCTGTGGATCCGGACCATAGAGCGGGTCGCGAGGTCTCGATACGCGGCGCTCGTTCCTCGCGTCGCTACTCGACCACCGAAATGCTCTACACACGCAACCAGACCGCGTGGTTCGCCTCAAGAGCGCCAGAGCGGATGGCGACGGGACTGCTCGCCAACAGGATGTCTGCGCCATCCGGCAGCCGAGCCGGCGCCGGGCCGAAGTTCAGCACGACACGCACGCCCGAGTTTTCGAACGCGAGCACGCTCGAGTCTGACTCCAACCAGGTCAGCGATCCTGCACCCAAACCGAGCGAGCGACGCAGTGCGATGGCGCTTCGATAGAACTCCAGAGTCGATCCTGCTACCCCGTCTTGCACATCTGCGGCGAGATCACGGAACGACTCCGGCTGCGGAAGCCACGGTGCGGCGGCAGCAGAGCCATCCGCAGAGTTCGCCGGCCCGAATCCGTACCCTGGCGCATCCGCAACCCACGGCAACGGAACGCGAGCGCCGTCTCGACCGGTCTGCACACCTTTCGTGCGGAAGAAGGTCGGGTCTTGCCTCACATCATCAGGCAGCGTGGTGTGCTCTGGCAGACCGAGCTCTTCCCCCTCGAACAGATAGGCGGAACCTGGCAGTGCGAGCATCAGCAGCGTCGCCGCACGCGCCCTGGTCAAACCGAGCGCGGCATCCGGTTGCTCCTCGTTCGCTCCGATGCCGTGCGGCCAGCTGGTCGGATCCGCCAACCCGAACCGCGACGCGTGCCGAACAACATCGTGATTCGACAGCACCCAGGTGGTCGTCGCATCCACCGCAGCGTTCGTCGCGAGCGAGTCGTCGATGGCGGCATGCATCGCAAGGGCATCCCAGCCGGCCGTCATGTAGATGAAGTTGAACGCCTGCTGCATCTCGTCGTGCCGCACGTAACGGCTCAGCCGCTCCGCCGGTGAGACCCATGCCTCCGCAACCAGCATGCGGTCGCCGTCATACTCGCTCAACACGGAATTCCAGCCACGGTAGATCTCGTGAACGTCGTCCTGGTCCCACATCGGGCCGGCGTTTCCTCCACCGTTGATCTCCCCGGATGCCACGTCCCAGTTCGGCAATTCGTCGTGCTTGATCAGCCCGTGCGCAACGTCGATGCGGAACCCGTCGACGCCGCGGTCGAGCCAGAAGCGAAGGATGCTCTTGAACTCGTCGATGACCTCTGGGTTGCGCCAGTTCAGGTCGGGCTGTCCAGGATCGAACAGGTGCAGGTACCACTGCCCGTCATCGGTTCTCGTCCATGCTGGGCCGCCAAAGACCGACTGCCAGTTGTTCGGGGGAAGCTCACCAGAGGCGCCAAGGCCATCACGGAAGATGTA
>DATMTC010000463.1:0-1531 GCA_035565115.1 Microbacteriaceae bacterium
GGATTCGCGAGAACGCGTTTGCCGATGTCGACCATGTCGGATGCTGTGCTGACGGTTCCAGGATCGAGTCCGGCCGGATCGGTGAGATGGGTACCGTGCAGACCGTGCGAGTCCAACCAGGAGTTCGCGGCGGTGAGGAACGCCGGAACGCTTCCATATGCCCAGGTCGCCAACGAGATGGCGTAGTTGTTGGCGCTGGGCAGAAGCATCGCCTGCAGCGCCTGCTTCTCGGTGAGTTGCTCCCCCGCGACGACGGGAGCCCACGACCCGCCGTTCGCGATGACCTGATGGAAGATCGACACGTCGGCGTCTGTGAAGGTGATCGTCGGACCCTCAGAGCCCTTCTGGATCGGCTTGACTGCAAGCACGACGAGGGCCGTGATCGTCTTGGTCATGCTCGCAATCGGAACGGGAGTGTCCGCGCCGTGCTGAGCGAGCAAGCCTGAGTAACCGACGGCGCCGACAGCGGCGCTGCCTGCTGTCGGCCAAACGATCTGTGCGGCAGCAGGCGTGATCGTGTGCTCCGTGATCGCCGTTGCTGCAACAGCGGGTAGCGGCGCGGCGAGCACGCCCAACGCATAGGCACCCGCGAGCACGAGCACACCAAGCGTGCCGAACACGCCGGCGCGTCGGCGCCGATACTTTGCGCGCTTGTCGGCCGAGCGGCGCTCGTCGGTCTCGATGATCACGAAGTAATGATATGCGCGGCTTCGCGGCCAAACGCGGCTATTGCCGCACGCGCAGCTGATACATAGCGACGGCAGAGGCGGACGCGACGTTCAGCGAATCGACCCCGTGCATCATCGGGATGGTCACGACGGAGTCTGCAACAGACAGCGCGTGCCTGCTGAGCCCATCCCCCTCCGTGCCGAGCACAATGGCAACGCGCTCCGGCGGATCTGCCGCAAACTCGTCGAGCGTGACCGAGTTGTCGGAGAGCGCAAGCGCAGCCAGGTGGAATCCGGCCGCGTGCAGCATCCGCGTGGCGACATCCCACTCGGGTAATCGCGTCCACGGCACCTGCAGCACGGTGCCCATGCTCACGCGCACGCTGCGCCTGTACAGCGGGTCGGCGCAGCGCGGCGTGACAAGTACGGCGTCAGCGCCGATGCCGGCGACGGCGCGGAAGATCGCTCCAACGTTTGTGTGGTCGACGACATCTTCGATGATGACGACACGACGGGCGTCTGCGATTACCTCTTCGACGCTGGCCAACGGCGGGCGGTGCATCGCTGCAAGTGCTCCGCGATGCAGATTGAATCCTGTGAGCGAGGTGAGAAGGTCACTTTCGCCCACATAGACGGGAACGTCGTCGAATTTCTCCAGCATCGGTGCGACGTCGTCGAGCCAGCGCTCCAGCATCAGTACCGACCGGGGTCGATGGCCGGCAGCGATGGCCCGAGAGATGACCTTGGTCGACTCGGCGATATACAGGCCGCCTGCCGGTTCGCTGACGCGCCGCAACGCGACATCGGTGAGCCGCGAGTAGTCCTCGAGGCCCGGATGATCAAGGCTCCTGATGTGTTCGATG
>DATMTC010000464.1:0-8529 GCA_035565115.1 Microbacteriaceae bacterium
CAGGAGATCCTCGCGCCGCTCGTGTAACCGGTGGGCGGTTCCCGCCGTTGCGGATTGCGCGTGCCGTTGCGGGATTGCGCGTGCCGTTGCGGGATTGCGCGTGGAGCGCGTCAGCGACTCATTCCAATCCCGTTTCAGCGATTGTGCCCACTTCAAGTGGGCAACATCGCTGAAACGGGATTGGAATGGCGCCGTCTCCGCTGAAACGGGATTGGAACGGCGGTTCGGGATTGCGCGTGGAGCGCGTCAGCCTCGACCGGAGCCGCGACCACTGCGCTGTGGCGCACCGGCCGCCAGCGACAAGTCCTGCTGCAGCACGAAATACTGCGGCTTCGGCTGCAGATTCTCGTCATAAATATCGGCAGCGCCCTCGCCTGCGAACGTGTTCGGAACCCACGAGTACGCATCCCCGAATCCCCACACCGTGTACGAGATGCACTCGCGCACAGCAAGGCAGGCCTGCAGCGACTGGGAATATCCGGCGTTCTGCGCAGACTGCTCTACCGCTGTCACGGGGAGAGTGGTGCGCACATCCACCTCGGTTTCCGCCACGTTCAGACCGAGGTCGGCGAAGCGTTGCAGGTTGGCTTGCAGGTCGGGCAGAGGGTACTGGGTGTCGAGGTGCGTCTGGAATCCGACGCCGTCGATCGGCACACCCTGCTTCTGCAGATCCTGCACGAAGGCATACACGGCGTTGCTCTTCTGGCCGGTGAACTCGATGTTGTAGTCGTTGTAGAACAACTGTGCCTTCGGGTCGGCGGCGTGCGCCCAGCGGAACGCATCTGCGATGTAGCTCGGGCCCAGCTTCTGCAGCCAAATGTCGTCACGCAAGGTGCCGTCGTCGTTGAACGCTTCGTTGACCACATCCCACTGCCAGATCTTGCCCTTGAAGTGCGCGACCTCATCCGTGATGTGCTTGCGCAGAATGTCGCGCACCTGGTCAGGCGTCATGGATGCTGCCTGCTCGGTCAGCCACGCGGGCAACTGGTTGTGCCAGACCAGGTTGTGACCGCGCACGAGCTGGCGGTGTGACTGGGCGAACGCGACGAGCTGGTCGGCCGGACCCCAGTTGTACGCGCCCTGGGTCGGCTCGACGGCATCCCATTTCATGACGTTCTCCGGCGTGACAGTCGAGAACTGATCGGCTGTGATCGCTCGGTATGCAGCGTCGCTTGACAGTGCGTCGGTGTTCACGGCGGTGCCGATGCGCAGGCCAACCTGTGCGCCAAGCGCGGCAAGCGAATCGTTTTGACCGCCGCGCTCCGTGCTCGCTGCGGACGACGATGTCTGCGGTGCAGCGGCGAATGCAGCAGGCGAGGCGACAGCCAGCGCGCACGCGCCGATCGCTGCGGCCACGCCAATGACGCCCTTTATGGAGGAACGCTTTATAGAGGAACGACGAAGAGACATCTCACAACTCCTTTGTTTTGCATTCATTTCTTTGGATTCATTTCTTTGCATTCATTTCGCGGTGAACTCGGCGCGCAGCCGCTCGAACAGGCCGCGCGAGTTCAGCACGGTAAACAGCGCGATCGGGGCCGCCAGGGCGCCGGCCGCCGCCTCGCTCCAGGTGAACACGATTGCGCCGGTGACGAGCAGCAGTGCAACGTTCGCGACGAGCCAACGCGGCGAACGGACGAGACCGTAGATCGCCAGCCGCAGCACGTCGCGCAATCGGAACGAGAAACATCCGATGATCAGCAGAACTGTGCTGCCCCACAGCACGGCGATCGCGCCGAGCAGCACGATCAGCCAGCGAACCGGGGCAGGCGTGTCTGGAACGGCGAACACGTCTGCCCCGAGAATCATCAGAAGCGCGAAATACGGCACCCAGAACAGTAGCGTTTGCTTCACGCTCGATCTGTATCCACGCCAGAAGAGCCGAAACGGGTCGATGTCGCGGCTGGCCGCGTATGCGCGCATCACGTAGAGCATGGCGACCCAGGCCGGCCCGATCGAGAATCCGGCAACCACGAGCAGCACCGCGACGCGCGTGAGCAGCATGGCCGCGATGAAGGGGATGCACGCGACAAGAAAGCACACGGTCGCGCCGAGCATGCCGCAGACGGCGGTCGCAGCACGGAACAGTGGGCCCTGCGTGAAATCCCGCTTCATCGCGTTAGTCATCGAGCATCCGCCTCAGCCCAGCTTCTTCTGCACCTGGGCGTAGTACTTGTTCGCATTGTCGACGTAGGTCTGCATCCCCTTCTGTTTCAGCGAATTCACGTAGTCGTCCCACTTGTCGAAGTCCTGCTTGCCGAGGATGAAGTCGAGCGTGGCCGTGTTTGCCGCGTCGATCAACGCGGTCTGCTTGAGCGTCGCCTGCTGGCGTTGCGCCTGCGTGTACGGCACGCCAGGAGCAGGCGGCAATTGCTTGTACGACGACATCACCTTCTGCCAGGCGAGTTCTTCCTTGTCCATCGTCGAGTTCACGATCGCCGTTGTGCCGCCGTACATGAAGTTGCCGACGCTGAAGCCCATGTCGAGCCGGATGTCGGTCTTGGCGCCAGGAGGGTTGAACCCGTACGACTTCAGTGAGTAACCGGGCTCGAGCGTGTATTTTCCGTTGCTCTCTGTGTATGTGACGCCCTTCTCGCCCCACTTCAGGAACTTCTGGGCGTCATCCGAATACCAGAGCCAGTCGACGAACTGCAGAAGCGCCTCGAACCACGGCTCTTTGGCGGCCGCCGACGAGATCATCACGCCGTTCTCCAGCCGGGAACCGCCCACGACCTTGCCGAGCGGTCCTGCGAGGTTCGGAATCTTCTCCACCTTGTATTTGCCTGCACCGAGGGTTTGATCCATTGCCTGCCGATAGAGCGCCAGGGTCTGAGCGTTCGTGTTGATGAAGAACGACTTTCCCGTGGCGAATTTCGCCTGCGCCTGGTCGTCGGTCTGCGTGAAGCTCTCCGGATCCATCAGGCCTTCGTCGACGAGGCTGTGGAAGTACTGCAACAGCTCCTTGAACTGCTTCGACGCGGGGGTGAACGAGAACTTCTCGCTCTTGTGGTCGAATGTGAGTCCGTTGCCGATGCCCCAGTTCGGGCCGGCCATCGTCCCGTATGTGACAGCCCCGAGGTTGAGTGTGCTTGCGCCCTTGAACCGGTCGGAGAACGGGTACGGCGACTCAGGATGCTTTTGCTTCAGCGCCTTCAGCGTCGTGCGGAATTCGTCCCAGTTGGTCGGCACGTCGAGCCCGTCTGCCTCGAGAACGTCGGTGCGTGCTGCCAACGTGTAATCCAGGAACAGGGTTTCGTGCAGGCCGGGGAAGAGGTAGAACTTGCCGTCGGCCTGCCGCACCGTGGCCAGGTCGCTTTCGAGATTCCACTTCTTGACCTTGTCGGTGAAGTTCGGCATCGACTTCGTGTAGTCGCTCGCGGCCAGAATCGCGCCACCGCCGACGAACTGGGCTTCCTCACCCGGATATGTCTTCGCGATGATGGTCGGCGCGTTTCCCGAGTTGATCAGCAGCGACCGCTTCTCTTGGTAGTCGGCGTATGGCACGACAGTCGGCTTGAGCGTGACATTGGTCTTCTTGTCGATGTCTTTCCAGATAACCCAGCTCGGCTTCTTCGGATAGGCGGGGTTGTCTTGGAACAGCATCGAGATCGTCAGCGGCACTGTCGCCTTGAACTGCTCGTTCACGCCGAGCTTGTCCATTGCGCCCTTCGTTTTGCCCGAGAACGAGTCCTTGCTAGAACTCGGATCGGATGTGCAGCCGGCGAGCACGCCGACGGCGACGCTCGCGAAGCCGAGGGCGAGAACATTTCGCCGTGTCAGGTTCATCGTCATTGTTGATTGACCTCCATTGATTCGATTGCTTCTGATGGTTGGGTGGTGCGGTTCGCTGCGGGCTCAGCCTTTGACGGAGCCGAGCATGACGCCCGAAACGAAGTAGCGCTGGATGAACGGATAGATGCAGAGGATCGGCAGCACGGTGAGCACCATGGTCACGGCCTTGATGTTCGCCGAGATGCTCGTCAGGTCGCTCGCGGCATTCGCGCCGGATGTCTGCGCGCTGCTGGCTCCAGCGATCAGGTTGCGCAGGTAGATCGTCACGGGGAACAGATCGGACTTGTCCATGTAGATGAACGCCTGGAACCACGAGTTCCAATTGCTCACCGCGTAGAACAGGATCATCGTGGCGATCACGGCCTTCGAAAGCGGAAGGACGACGCGCCACAGTGTGCCGTACACGCTGAGCCCGTCGATCGACGCGGCCTCTTCGAGATCCCGCGGCATGTTTTCGAAGAACGACTTCATGACGAGCACGTTGAACACGCTGATGGCGTTGGGGATGACGACGGCCCAGATGGTGTTCGTCATGTGCAGTCCGTTGACCAGAACGTAGTTCGGGATGAGTCCGCCGCTGAAGAACATCGTGAACACGGCGATCCCGATGAACGTGCTTCGACCCTTGAGCTCGTGCTTCGAGATCGCGTATGCGAACAGCGTGCTGAGGAACATCGAGATCGCGGTTGCGACGACGGTGTACAGCACGGTGTTCTTGTAGTTGATCCAGAAGGTCGGGTCGGACATCACGACGCCGTATGTCTTGAAGTTCCAGCCGCGCGGCCAGATCGTTACGCCGCCCATCGCGATGTACTTCTCGCTGCTGAGCGACTCGGCGATCACGTTGAGGAACGGGTACAGCGTGACGGCCACGGCCAATAGCAGGATGGCGACGTTGATGACGCCGAAGATCCGTTCGCCGCGCGAGCGCGAGACCATGGCCGATCTGCGCCGCCTGCTTGGCGCGTTGGTTACACGGTCGACGTTGATCACCACAGGCTTGCTCCGATCGTGCGACGGGAAACGAGGTTGGCGCCGAGCACCAGGATGAGTCCGATGACGGCCTCGAAAATGCCGATCGCGGCCGCGTAGCTGAAGCTCCCAGACTGCAGTCCGACCCGAAACAGATAGGTCGAGATCACGTCGGCTGTCGAATACGTGGCCGGGTTGTACAACAGCAGAACCTTCTCGAATCCGACGGCCATGAAGGTGCCGATGTTGAGGATCAGCAGGGTGACGATGGTTGGGCGGATGCCTGGCAGCGTGACGTGCCAGGTCTGGCTCCACCTGTTGGCACCGTCGATGCGTGCGGCCTCGTACAGGTTGTCGTCGATGGTGGTCAGTGCTGCGAGATAGAGGATGGTGCCCCAGCCCATCGTCTGCCAGATCTCACTTCCGACGTAGATGGATGGGAACCAGCCGGCATCCTGCAGGAACGTAATCTTCTCGAGGCCGATCGAACTTAGCAACTGGTTGATCGAGCCGGTCATCGACGTGAGCTGCATGACCATTCCGGCCACGATCACGACCGAGAGAAAGTGCGGAAGATACGTTGTGGTCTGCACGAACCGCTTGAATGCTCGTGAACGGATTTCGTTGAGCAGCAGGGCCAGGATGATCGGCACGGGGAAGCCGAAGATCAGTGTCAGCCCGCCAAGCACAACCGTGTTGCGGAAGACGTTCCAGAACGTGGGATCGGTCAAGAACATCTGGAAGTTCTCCAGGCCGATCCAGCCTTCGCCGAAGATGTTGCCGCCCGGGATGTAGTTGCGGAACGCGATGATGTTGCCAGCCATCGGCAGGTAGCGGAAGATCAGGAACCAGGCAACGGGAAGCACAAGCAGTGAATACAGCTGCCAGTTGCGGCGCAGTGCCTTGCCCCACGGCATCCGGCTCGACGAGCGGGAATTGCGCATGGGCTGCATGGATCGCGGCGTGACGGCCGTGGGTTCGGAGGAGCCAGCGTCATCAGACGGCGGTGCCTCGGTCACCGTGGTCATTGCTCGACTGCTCTCGAACCAGCGCCGCTGGTGGGCGGATGAATGATCATGCGACCGAACCTCTCGGACTTCGTTGTCTGCTCAAGCACGGCGATGGCCGGCTCCGTTTCTATCGACTACTTGCGCAACTTGTTGCGATAAGTGGTCGAAAGTGAGCATAGCCATACAGACACGATTCGGTCAACCCTCGAAAAGCGCTTTCCGTCAGTGCTGGCGCGGGGCGGGGCTAGTTAGGCGTGGGGCGGGGCTGGCTAGGCGTGGGGCGGGACTAGCGCGCGGGCAGCGGCGTTGCGCTGTCGCGAACCACGAGCGAGGTCGCCAGTTCGATGCGTCGACCTGAGGCGCTCGACGGGTTGTCGCCGAGCTCGAAGATCAGACGGATGGCCTCGGCCGCCATGTCGGCGAGCGGCTGGCGCACGCTTGTCAGCGACGGGGACAGGTAGTCGCAGATGGCGGTGTCATCGAATCCGACAACGGACAGCTCGCTGGGGATCTTGACGTCGCGTTCTCGTGCAGCCTCGTACACGCCGGCAGCCTGCAGGTCGGAACTGGCGAAGATCGCGGTCGGGCGGTCCGGCAGGTCGAGCAGGAGCGTTCCTGCCGCGTATCCACCCGGGGTCATGAATTCGCCGTGCGTAACCAGCTCCGGCTCGACACCGAGCTTCGCACGGCGCAGCGCTGCCGAGTATCCTTCGAAGCGTTGACGACTGCACTCGAGCTCAGGCGGACCGCCGATGAAGCCGATGCGCGTGTGCCCGAGGCTGATGAGCTGCTCGGTCGCGGCGAACCCGCCCGTCCAGTTCGTGGCGCCGACTGAGGTCAGGCTTGGATCTGTTCCGCCGACGGGGTCGAGAAGAACCACGGGTGTGTGCAGTTCTCGCAGCGCTTCGATCTCGGAGTGGTCGGCGCGTGAGAGCACGAAGATGACGCCGTCGGAGCGCCGTGCTGCGATCCGAGCAAGCCACGCGGGCATCGAGAAGGTGTCGTGCATCGTGGAGGTGACGACGACTGCGGACCCGCGCCTGGCCGCTGCTTCTTCCGCGCCACGAAGAATCTCAAGAGCCCACGGCGTGCCGATCCCGTCGATGACGACATCAATCAGGCCGCTTGTGTCGCGGCCTGGGAGGCGCCGATTCAGATATCCGGTGCTCGACATCGCCTTGAACACGCGGGCGCGTGTCGACTCGGATACGTCCGCTCGTCCGTTGAGCACCTTCGAGACGGTCGGCACAGAGACACCTGCCTCTGCCGCGACATCCGACATGGTTGCGCGTGTTGCTGACACGGTCCTGCTTTCCTGATCGGGTGGCGTTCTCAGACTAGTTCGCGCCGCAAATGTTGCAGTGGCGGTGCCGCACCCCATTTCGAGGTGTGTCTTGACGGGCTGATCGAATCCTGTCTAGGCTCAGGTCCGTTCAGCTTAGCGAAAGAAGTTGCGCAAGTGTCTGGAGTGCGAGCGCCTGGAGCGCGAGCGCACGATCCAGACAATCGCATGGAATGGAATCAATGATGAATCACACCTCCGCGCCGGCAGCGTTGGCGATCACGCACGAGGTCGGAACGGGGATCACTGTTCGCAGCGGCGCAGCAACGCTGATGCGGTACCGATACGCTCCGACCGAGGCGCAGTTCGAATCGCCGCGGCCATACATCCACCCGGTGTCGACGCTCGGCGGCAGGCTGGTCAGTGTCTTCCGCCCGCACGATCACGTCTGGCACAAGGGGATTGCGCTGTCGCTGCCTAACGTCGGACCCGACAACTTCTGGGGTGGGGCCACCTACCGGCGCGGCGACGATTACGTGCAACTCGACAACAACGGAAGCATGGATCATCAACGGGTCACGGCGATCGCGGTCGACGACACGTTCGCCACGTTCGCGCACGACCTCGTCTGGCACACCCAGGCCGGCAATCCGATCATCAACGAACATCGGGCATTGCGAGTTGAACTCGCCGCGGCGGATGACGCCTGGACGCTCCGATTCGATACGACGCTCACGAATGTATCGGCAGCGAGCATCCGCATCGGCTCTCCGACCACCGAGGGCCGTGAGAATGCAGGCTATGGCGGTTTGTTCTGGCGCGGGCCGCGTTCGTTCACCGGCGGCACGGTGATCGGCGAAGATGGAACAGAGGGTGAGGATGTGCGAGGCAAGCGCGGGGTCTGGGCCGGGTTCAGCGGCAAACATGACGACGTGGACGGTGAGTCCACCGTCGTGATGGTCGACGCCGAACGCAACCCGCAGCATCCGCCGCAGTGGTTCGTGCGCTCAGAGCCGTTCGCCTGCTTGAATCCGGCACCGTTCTTCAGTGAGGAGTTCGAGTTCGCGGCCGGCGCGACGGTTGCATTCTCGTATGCGGTCGTGATTGCAGACGGGGGTTCAGACCACGCTCGGATGGCCAGACTGGCCGAATACGGTCGTTCGGCCTTGACCGCGGCGGAACCGAATGAACAGAAAGCAGAAGTGCGAGCATGACACAGATCTCCGAGGCAGTCGCGGGTGAACGGATCTCGGCGCAGCATCCATTGCGCGTCGGCATCGTCGGCACAGGCGGAATCTCACGCATCCATGCCGAGAACATCGCGAGACTCGGCGGCAGGGCGCGCATTGTCGCAGCGACGGACATCGATGAGGCGCGGGTCAACGACTTCGTCTCGCAGTGGGATGTCGACCACGGCTACCCGAGCATTGAGGCGTTGCTCGATGGCGAACCGCTCGACATCGTTCACCTGTG
>DATMTC010000465.1:0-1988 GCA_035565115.1 Microbacteriaceae bacterium
GAGCCTGCTGAAGAAGGCCACGAGCGTTGCAGGCTGCCTGCCAGCAGGAATCAGTCGCAGAACGATCTCGGTGATGATGCCAAGAGTGCCTTCGCTGCCGACGAAGAGCTGAGTCAGCGATAGTCCTGCGACGTCTTTGAGTCGCGGACCGCCGAGCTTCACGACGGTTCCATCGGCGAGCACGACGGTGACTCCGAGCACATAGTTCGACGTGACGCCGTATTTGACGCAGCACAGCCCACCAGCGTTTGTCGCCACGTTGCCACCGATGCTGCAGAATTCGTATGACGACGGGTCGGGCGGATACCACAAGCCGTTCGATGCCGCCGCCGCTTTGACAGCCGCGTTGAGTGCGCCGGGTTGCACGACGGCGACGCGAGTGGCGGCATCGATCTCAATGTCGCACATGCGCTCCAGGGAGATCACGATGCAGCCTGTGACGGCCGACGCTCCGCCGGACAGACCTGAGCCCGCGCCGCGTGGCACGACAGGAATACCGTGACGTGCCGCGAAGCGAACCGCCGTCTGCACGTCTTGCGTGCACGTTGCACGAACGACGGCGAGGGGAACACCGGCGAGTGGATCCAGTGCGCGGTCCCACCTGTAGCCGTCCATCGCGGTCTGATCGACGATGACACAGCGCTCAGGCAACGCCTCGACGAGCTCAGACAGTTCGGCACCGCTCGCGGTCATAACACGTTCTTCCACGATGAGAAAGTTGATTTTCACGCTAGTGACCCAACCGTTCGCGTGTCAATGGCCTATCAAATGGAGTAGTCTTTCCGTATTACGGAAGTGGCTTGTGAAATTGTGCGGGAAAGAATGGGCGGGAAAGAGGGTCAGATGTCAGAACCGGGGCGTGTTCGCGTTGGGAGGCTCAGCGTTGCCGAGCCGCTGTGTCGGTTCATCGAAGACGAAGCGATCCCGGGCAGCGGCGTGGATCGGGACGCATTCTGGGCGGGCGCAGACGCACTGATCCATGATCTTGCTCCTCGCAACGCGGAACTCCTGCAGGTGCGCGATCACCTCCAAGCCCAACTCGACGCGTATCACAGCGCGACCCCCGGCATCCCAGACGCCGGCGAATACAAGCGGTTCCTGACGGAGATCGGGTATCTTGTCGGCCAGCCCGATCCGTTCACCATCGACACCGATGCGGTCGACGCCGAGATCGCTCGTCAGGCCGGACCCCAACTGGTCGTCCCGATGCTGAACGCACGCTTTGCAGCCAATGCCGCCAACGCGCGCTGGGGATCGCTGTATGACGCGCTGTACGGCACCGACGTGATCGCGGAAGACGGCGGGCTCGAACGCGGAACCGAGTACAACGCTGCTCGTGGCGCACGGGTGATCGCTTGGGGGCGAGAGGTTCTCGACGAATACGTGCCGCTGGCAGCATCCAGATCCCACCGAGACGCCGCCGGGTACTCGGTGCGCGACGGGCGCCTGAACCTCACGCTTACGGACGGAAACACGGCGCAGCTTGCCGACCCAGCTCAGTTCGTCGGATACGCAGGGGACCCGGCGGCGCCGACGAGCATTGTCGTGCTGCACAACGGGTTGCACCTGGAGATTCAGATCGACAGAACCCATCCGATCGGGGCGACGGATGCCGCAGGGGTCAAAGACATCGTGCTCGAGGCCGCCGTGACCTCGATCATGGACCTGGAAGACTCCGTCGCGGCCGTCGATGCCGAAGACAAAACGCTCGGATATCGCAACTGGCTTCACTTGATGCAGGGCCGCCTGTCAGAGGACGTGGTGAAGAACGGCACCAGGTTCACCCGGACCATGAATCAGGACAGGCAGTTCAGAGCACCGAACGGCGAGGTTCTCGTGCTGCACGGACGGGCCCTGATGCTTGTGCGCCACGTCGGCCATCACATGTACACGGATGCCGTGCTCGACGAGGATGAACAGGCCGTGCCCGAGGGCATCCTCGACGCCCTTGTCACAACACTCGGCTCGCTGCACGACCTGCGTGGGGA
>DATMTC010000466.1:0-1572 GCA_035565115.1 Microbacteriaceae bacterium
CAAGTGTGATGCAACAGCAGCATCTGTTCGCGAGGCATTGTTGGTGATGTAACCGATAACTGCGCCGTCACTGGCGGCATTGAGACTCTCGACGGCGAACGGGATGGCGTTCTTGCCCTTGTAGACCACACCGTCGAGGTCGGCCAATACGACGTCGACCCCGTCAAGCAGCGACGTGTTGTCATCAGTCTTCTTGCGGAACAGACCCACCGTCGTCCTTCCGATCCAGTTCAGTCGCTGCTGCGGCCTCGGGGGCTTCTTCCAGCACCGCCTGGCCGTCCAGCACGAGATCCTCTTCGAACACGTCGATCGTCTCATCACCGCCAGCGTCCGCCCCGGATGCGACGGCCAGAGCTGCTTCCGCACGGTCGGCGCGCTCTCGCCACTGCGCAGCTTCGTCATCCCGGCCGAGCTCCTCGAGCACCTCGGCGTACGCGAAATACAGGTCGGGACTGTATGAGTACGCACGATCTGGATCGAGTTGTGGAATCTCCAGTTCGGCAAGCGCAGCATCCGGCTTGCCCTGATCTAGACGGGCGCCAGACATGGCGATCGCCAGCGACACCTGCACGTCATTCGGAAGCGTGCTGCGGTCCACAGAGCGCCCAAGCTCGAGTGCTCGGTCAGGCCGCCCGACGCCACGTTCGCTGTCCACCATGAGTGGAAGTTCGTTGTTCGAGCCCGAAATACGGCGAAAGGTGCGCAACTCACGCAGGGCCAGCGCGAAATCGCCGACCCGGTACGCCGTGATCGCAAGCGTCTCGCGCACCATTGCAATGCGTCCGGCTCGCCGAGCAGCTGACAGTGCGTGCCTGTGCGCTAGTTCCGGGTCGTCGTCGATCAACCGGGCAGCCATCACCAGATGCTGCGCTACCCCTTCGGCGTTGTCTTTGCTCAGCGTCTTGAGTTCGTTGCGCGCAACGCGGTCAAGCTCATCCGCTCGCACGTCTGAGGGGATCTCCGGATCGTCGTGCCGTGGCCGCACGGAGCGAAGCTCACGCGCGAGCCGCTCTTCCTCGGTCAGCTCAAGCTCTCGGCGGTGCGCGTCGCGATCTCCGCGAGCCGGCGCGCCTTGGCTTGTCCACAGCTTCTTCTCGCCCGGTTTACCGCTGCGGGGCCCACCCGTGCCAGACCTGCCTGGCTTGCGGGCACCGGTTGCCGACGAGTCAAACTTCTCGTATGGCTTACGCTCAGGAGCCTTCCCGTCGCGGCGCTCGTATGGCTTGCGTTCGGCAGCTTTCCCGTCGCGTGATCCGTTCGGCTTCTTGCCGCGCGACGCACCGGATGATCCGCGCGTGTCCCGCGAACGACCGCGATCGTCTCCGCGTCGCTCGCCACCTCGCCCAGCTGCTGCGTCGCTCACGATCTCTCCCTCACAAAACATTGACTTAAACGAGAAATGGCCACCCATCACTGGGTGGCCATTTCACGAAAGAAGTCCGGCGGTGTCCTACTCTCCCACAGGGTCCCCCCTGCAGTACCATCGGCGCAGAGAGTCTTAGCTTCCGGGTTCGGAATGTAACCGGGCGTTTCCCTCTCGCTATGGCCGCCGAAACACTATTGATGTATCAA
>DATMTC010000467.1:0-8501 GCA_035565115.1 Microbacteriaceae bacterium
GGGTCCGCTCAACTATCATTGTGCCGACATGCCATCCATTTACGACTGCTCAGTCGACTCAGAACTCCTTACAGGCACGCGGCTGGCGCGTGCCGCCATCGCTCGTGGCGGCATCATCGTCATGCCGACAGACACCGTTTACGGCGTCGCGGCAGACGCGTTCGACGCGGATGCTGTCAGCAAGCTCCTTGCCGCAAAAGGGCGGGGACGCCAGTCGCCACCACCGGTCCTGATCCCAGGGTTGCCGACGCTTGACGCGCTCGCGGCCGTCATCCCGCCAGAGGCGCGCGAACTTGCCCGCGCCTTCTGGCCAGGCGGCCTCACGATCGTGCTCCCGGCTCAGCCGTCCCTGGACTGGGATCTCGGCGAGACGCACGGCACTGTCGCTCTGCGCATGCCGAGCGACAAGATCGCGCTCGAGCTTCTTGCAGAGACCGGCCCACTGGCGGTGTCTTCTGCGAACCTGACGGGGGAGCCAGCCGCGCACACCATCGAGGATGCCGTTCGCATGCTCGGCGACGCCGTCGAGGTCTACCTGAACGGCGGCACGGTAGGAAACCCGGATGCCGATGCGAGCGAAGCGGGTGGCGCATCAACGATTGTCGACGCGACAGCGCTCGCCTCCGGCGACGGTTTGCTGCGCATTCTGCGCCACGGCGTCATCTCGGATGGGCAATTGCGCGACATCGTCGGTGATGCATTGGCCGATGAGAGCGCTCCGATCACGTGACCCTCCTCGTCCTGCTCGCACTTGTCACAGCGATCGTCACCTTCGGGTTCTCGATCCTGGTCTACAAGTTCGCGCTTCGGTTCAAGCTGTATCCGACGATTCGCGAGCGGGACGTGCACACCCGACCGACGCCGCGACTGGGCGGTGTCGCCATGTTCCTCGGCATCGTAGTAGCGTTCGGCATCGCATTCGCGGTTGCATCGAATTTTCAGTTGCTTGCCGTCGTCTTCGCGGATCCGACGCCCGTCTTCGCGATTCTCGGGGCGGCGCTGCTCATCGTGCTCGTCGGCATCGCAGACGACCTCTGGGATCTCGACTGGATGACCAAGCTCGCCGGCCAGTTCGTCGCAGCGGGCCTGGTCGCCTGGCTTGGCGTGCAGATCTACTCACTGCCGATCGGCGGTCTCACGGTCGGCTCGCCGTGGATGAGCGTTGCGATGACCGTGATCGCGATCGTGCTCGTGATGAACGCGATCAACTTCATCGACGGCCTTGACGGACTCGTCGCCGGGGTCGCCCTGATCGCAAACGGTGTGTTCTTCCTCTACAGCTATCTGCTGACCGTGAAGACAAGCCCGTCCAACTACTTCAGCCTCGCGTCGGTGATCGCCGTGATCCTGGTTGGCGCGTGCGCGGGATTTCTCCCTCTCAACTGGCATCCGGCCAAAATGTTCATGGGCGACACCGGAGCGATGCTCGTCGGCCTGTTGATGGCCACCAGCGCGATCGCGGTGACCGGCCAGCTCGACCCGGCGAGCGTCGAAGGGCTCGGAAAGTCGAACCTTCTGCCTGCCTTCATCCCGATCATCCTGCCGTTCGCGGTTCTGGTGATCCCGCTCCTTGACTTCGGTTTGGCCGTGCTGCGACGTCTGCAGGCAGGCAAGTCCCCGTTCAGCGCCGACCGGAAGCATCTGCACCACCGCCTGCTCGACATGGGTCACTCGCACCTGCACGCCGTTCTGATCTTCTACGGCTGGACGGCGGTGATCTCGATCGGCTGCCTGCTATTCTTCGCAACGCATCAGATCTGGATACCGATCACATTCCTGGCCGTCGGCCTCGTGGTGTGCACGGCGATCACCTTGGCGCCGCTTGGTCGCCGCAAGGCGCAGGAGGCGGTTGCTGAGCTGACTCCTGCCGGCAGCAGCGGGGCAGACGCGGCAGCACGGCTGGACCCGTTGGATGCCGCGGCGCATCCTGAGCAAGACCAGACAGACGAACCAACGAGAACCAAGGAACCATCATGACGAACCCAGCGACCGATCCGACAGGCGCATCACAGCGTGCCGGCCGCCCGGCTGAATTGAGTTCGAATATCGTTCTGAAGCGGGCACTCAAGTACGGGGCGTTGCTCGCCGCGGCGATCGCAGTCGTCATGGGAGTCATCGGCGGCATCGTGGCAGGTGGGCCGGGCATCGGCGGTGCGCTCGTTGGCACGGGCATGGCGCTCGTGTTCCTCGGCATCACAGCCGCGAGCATCCTGATCGCAAACCGGTTCACAGGCTCCGATCTCTTCGTCGGAGCGTTCTTCGGCATCGTTCTCGGCTCATGGCTCGTGAAGTTCGTGCTGTTCATTGTTCTGTCCCTGATTCTGAAGGGTCAGCCATGGATCGATCCGACGATCCTGTTCATCAGCATCGTCGTCAGCGTCGTCGGTTCACTGCTTGTCGACGTGATCGTGGTGGCCAGAAGCAGGCTGCCGTACGTGAGTGACCTCGCGAGGCCGGCGGTGCCTGGCGATTCGCAGCCCACTCATAGCTCCGGCGTGGGTGAGCCCACAGGTTCGGATGGGGATGCTGTGCCGAATTCAGGCGAAGAACCGCACCAATAGACGGTTCCTCGGGCTGCTGTCGATTCGTCGGTCAAGACTTTTTCTAGTACAGTAGACGGCAGGTAAACCGTCGTACGGCGCATTAGATTCGCCGGTCGTGCGATCTTCCATATTCCTCGTCGCGCGCGCCAGCTCGCACCAAAATCAGGAGATAGCGCTGTTAGCTAACGCTGTGCACCTGCTCGTTCAGACTGCCAATGATGTTCCGCCCTTCCAAGGGCCGACCATCAATGAATTCTTTCCTCCGGTAGTTCTGTTCGCGGGCTCGCCATTCGAGATGAACCGCATCATGCTCATCCGTGTTTTCGCGGTTGTTGTGCTGCTTGTGGTGTTCTGGCTGGGAACGCGACGGCTCAAGGTTGTCCCGTCGCGCGGACAGAGCCTGATCGAGATGGCGCTCGACTTCGTGCGGGTGAGCATCGCTGAAGACCTGCTAGGCAAGAAAGACGGCCGCCGGTTCCTGCCGTTGATCACCACGATCTTCTTCATGGTGTTCACCATGAACCTGATGAGCATCATTCCAGGTGCGAACATCGCTGGCACGAGCGTGATCGGCGTTCCACTGCTGCTCGCCGTGATCGCATACGTCGCCTTCATCTACGCGGGCGTCAAGAAGCATCCGGCTGGATTCTTCAAGAACGCGCTGTTCCCACCCGGCGTTCCGCTGCCGCTTTATGTTTTGATCACGCCGATTGAATTCGTGTCGACGTTCATTGTGCGCCCATTCACGCTGACACTCCGACTCATGATGAACATGGTCGTCGGGCACCTGCTGCTTGTGCTGTTCTTCACCGGGACTACCTGGTTCCTGCTCGAGTCGCCCGGAATATTCAAGCTGTTCGCCATCGGCACGTTCGCGTTCGGCTTCGCATTCACCGTCTTCGAGATTTTGATCATCCTGCTGCAGGCGTACATCTTCGCTCTGCTCACCACGGTCTACATCCAGCTCGCGCTGGCTGAAGAGCACTAAAGCGAATCAGGGCAACCGCTCGATTCACCATCACGGAAGGAAACCAACGTGGACACTACCGTTCTCGCTGCAATCAGCGGAAACATCGGCACGGTCGGTTACGGCCTGGCCGCTATCGGCCCTGGCATCGGCATCGGCATCGTGGTCGGCAAGACCGTCGAATCCGTCGCACGCCAGCCTGAGCTTGCCGGTCGTCTGCAGGTTCTGATGTACATCGGCATCGCGTTCACCGAGGCGCTGGCGTTCATCGGTATCGCGACGTACTTCTTCATGACGTCCAAGTAGCATCCCTTCGAACAGCGATATAAGGAGGCATGATGCTTCACACAGTGCAGTTTGTGGCGGCTGAAGAGTCTCACAACCCGCTGTTGCCTGAGCCATCCGACCTGATCTGGGCAGCGATTTGCTTTATCGTTCTGCTCGTCTTCTTCTGGCGGATGGTGCTGCCTCGCATGCAGAAAATGCTCGATGAGCGTGCTGCAGCCATCGAGGGCAACATCGCTAAGGCTGACGCTGCGCAGCACGAGGCGGAAGCGCTGCTCGAGGAGTACACGGCGCAGTTGGCGGATGCTCGTAGCGAGGCCGCGAACATCCGCGAGCAGGCGCGCGAAGACGGCAAGCGGATCGTCGCGGAGCACAAGGACCAGGCATCAACAGAGGCAGCACGAATCACAGCTGCCGCCCACTCCCAGATCGAGGCGGAGCGGCACGCTGCATCCGTTTCGCTGCGCAATGAGGTCGGTTCGCTCGCCATTGACTTGGCGTCAGGCGTCATCGGCGAGAGTCTGGATGACGACAAGCGCGCGAGTGATGTTGTCGACCGCTTCCTGGCCGAGCTCGAAGCCAGTGAGGCCGGCAAGGCAGGGTCGAGCGCCTAATGGGAAGTGCCACCACTGAAGCTCTCGCCGCTGCACGGCACGCGCTTGACCGCGCTGGAAGCTCTGTCGGGCTGAAGACAGCTGAAGAGCTCTTCGCCGTCGGGCATGTGCTTGGTGGCTCTGCGCAGTTGCGCGCACTGCTGGCCGACCCGTCCAGCACTGAGTCAGACAAAGACGAGATCGTGCGACGCGTTTTCGGGGGATCGGTGTCCGAGCAGACACTGTCGCTTGTCAGCTCGCTGGTCGGTCAGCGCTGGTCGCGTCAGGACGACCTGCTTGCCGGCATCGAAGAGATCGGCATTCGCGCGATCGCCTCGAGTGCGCCCGCCGGGGTGTCGCTCGACGCGGAATTGTTCTCCGTCGCCAACGCGGTTGCTGGCAACGCGGAGCTCGAGCTTGCACTTCGCAGCAAGCTCGCAACGCCGGAGGCGAAGGCCGCTCTGGTCGAGAAGATCTTGGCAGGCACGGCATCCGAGCAGACGGTCGCGCTCGTGCGCCAGATCGTGATCCAGCCGCGCGGTCGCAGTGCGCGGGTCGCGCTGCGCAAAACGGCGGCAATCGTGGCGAGCCAGGAAGGCTTGTCGATCGCAACGGTCACGAGTGCTCGGCCGCTGTCGGATGCCCAACTCGAGCGACTGCAGGCTGGTCTGTCTCGTGCATACGGACGGGATCTGCGCTTCAATCAGGTTGTCGACCCTTCGCTTATCGGAGGGCTGCGCGTGCAAGTCGGGGATGATGTCATCGACAGCAGTGTTGCAACCCGACTGGCCGACGTAAGGCTTCAACTCGCCGGATGAGCGAGCGTAACGACTTCAAGACGTTCGGGATCACAAAGTCCCACACAGAATAGGGAACAAACATGGCAGAACTCACCATCAGCCCCGATGCGATTCGGGATGCCCTGAAGGACTTCGTCTCGTCATACGAGCCGGATAAAGCCGCAGCAACCGAGGTCGGCCACGTCATCGACGCGGCTGATGGTATCGCGCACGTCGAGGGCCTCCCAGGCGTCATGGCCAACGAGCTGATCACGTTCGCGGATGGCACGCTCGGCCTCGCCCAGAACCTGGACGAGAACGAGATCGGTGTCATCGTGCTCGGCGAGTTCAGGGGCATCGTCGAAGGCATGGAGGTCAAGCGAACGGGTGAGGTGTTGTCCGTCTCCGTCGGTGACGCATACCTCGGCCGCGTCGTCGACCCGCTCGGCGCACCCATCGACGGGCTCGGCGAGATCGCGTCTGAGGGACGCCGGGCACTCGAACTGCAGGCGCCAGGCGTCATGCAGCGCAAGAGTGTTCACGAGCCGCTGCAGACCGGTATCAAGGCGATCGACGCGATGATCCCGATCGGTCGCGGGCAGCGCCAGTTGATCATCGGCGACCGCCAGACAGGCAAGACTGCCATCGCGATCGACACCATCATCAACCAGAAGGCCAACTGGGACTCTGGGGATGAGAACAAGCAGGTGCGCTGCATCTACGTGGCGATCGGCCAGAAGGGGTCGACGATCGCATCCGTGAAGGGCGCGCTCGAAGACGCAGGGGCGATGGAGTACACCACCATCGTGGCAGCACCTGCTTCAGACCCTGCCGGCTTCAAGTACCTCGCCCCGTACACGGGAAGCGCCATCGGGCAGCACTGGATGTACGGCGGCAAGCACGTTCTGATCATCTTCGACGACCTGTCGAAGCAGGCAGAAGCATACCGCGCGGTTTCGCTGCTGCTTCGCCGTCCGCCGGGACGCGAGGCATACCCCGGCGACGTGTTCTACCTGCACTCCCGTCTGCTCGAGCGCTGCGCGAAGCTCTCCGATGAGCTCGGCGCAGGGTCGATGACGGGTCTGCCGATCATCGAGACGAAGGCGAACGACGTCTCTGCATACATTCCGACCAACGTGATCTCGATCACCGACGGCCAGATCTTTTTGCAGTCCGACCTGTTCAACGCGAACCAGCGTCCCGCCGTTGACGTCGGTATCTCCGTGTCGCGTGTCGGTGGTGACGCACAGGTGAAGAGCATCAAGTCGGTCTCAGGAACGCTCAAGCTCGAACTCGCGCAGTACCGCGCGCTCGAGGCATTCGCCATGTTCGCATCCGATCTCGACGCGGCCAGCCGTCGTCAGCTCGATCGCGGTGCCCGGCTGACCGAGCTGCTCAAGCAGCCGCAGTACTCACCGTTCCCGGTTGAAGATCAGGTCGTCTCGATCTGGGCAGGAACAAACGGCAAACTCGACGAGGTGCCCGTGGAAGACATCCTGCGCTTCGAAGGCGAGCTGCTCGACCACCTGCGCCGTAACACCAACGTGCTCGACACGCTGCGTGAGACGAACAAGCTCGACGACGACACCGTTGCCACCCTCGACAAAGAGGTGGATGCGTTCAAGCTCGAATTCCGCACAGGAGAGGGCAAGCCACTGATCGCACCCGGTAGCGAACACTTCGAGGAGATCGCGCCAGAGGACATCGCTCAGGAGCAAATCCGCAAGGGCAGGCGCTAGCGGTCCCCGAGCTTGTCGAAGGGCCGCGTCGCTTCGACAAGCTCAGCGGCCGACAAGCTCAGCGACCGACAAGCTCAGCGAACCGTATCGATCACGACTAGAAAGACAGGAGAGACATGGCAGCGCAAGTTCGCGTCTACCGGCAGAAGATCCGGTCGGCACAGACGACCAAAAAGATCACTCGCGCCATGGAGTTGATCTCCGCGTCGCGCATTCAGAAAGCGCAAGCGCGTGTTGCAGCATCCACGCCGTACGCGCGCGCCGTCACCAGGGCCGTTTCTGCGGTCGCCACGTACTCAAACGTCGACCATGTGCTCACTACTGAGCCGGAGACCATCGAACGTGCAGCAGTGCTCGTGTTCGCCTCCGACCGTGGTTTGGCAGGCGCGTACAACACGAACGTGATGCGTGAGACCGGTGAACTGACTGCACGGTTGCGTGCTCAGGGCAAAGAGGTTGTGCACTACCTGGTCGGCCGGAAGGCCGTCGCGTACTACAACTTCCGCAAGCGCCAGATCGAACGGTCCTGGGTGGGAGGCACCGACAACCCGCAGTTCGAAACGGCCAAAGAGATCGGTGACGAGCTCGTCGCCAGGTTCCTGCAGCCGACGGACGAGGGCGGCGTCGACGAGATCCACATCGTATACAACCGCTTCGTCAGCATGCTGATCCAGACGCCAGAGGTCGTTCGACTGCTGCCGCTCGAAGTGGTCGAGGGCGTCGAAGAGCCCGAGAGCACTGCCGCACTTCCGCTGTACGAGTTCGAACCGGATGCTGCCACGGTGCTTGACGCGCTGCTCCCCGTGTACATCGAGAGCCGCATCTTCAACGCGATGCTCCAGGCGGCCGCCGCAAAGCACGCTGCGACGCAGAAGGCGATGAAGTCGGCAAGCGACAACGCTGACAAGCTGATCACCAACTACACCAGGCTCGCAAACAACGCGCGCCAGACCGAGATCACCCAGCAGATCTCCGAGATCGTCGGCGGAGCCGATGCGCTGGCCTCATCCACGAAGTAACGTTTCCGTTAGAAGACGAGAGAGACAAACATGACACCGACCGCTACCGCTGACACCCAGGATGCGACAACGCAGGCCGTCGGCGCCGTCGGCCGGATCGCCCGCGTGACCGGCCCCGTCGTCGACATCGAGTTCCCGCATGACGCGATCCCAGGCATCTACAACGCGCTGAAGACCACGATTGCGTTCACCGGCGACGAAGAAGAGGCGCACGAGATCACGCTCGAGGTTGCTCAGCACCTGGGAGACGACCTGGTTCGCGCCATCGCGCTGAAGCCGACCGACGGACTGGTCCGCGGCCAGGAGGTGCGCGACACCGGCGGCCCGATCACGGTGCCCGTCGGCGATGTCACCAAGGGCAAGGTCTTCAACGTCACCGGCGACATCCTCAACAGCGAGCCCGGCGAAACCGTGGAGATCACAGAGCGCTGGCCGATCCACCGCAAGCCACCTGCGTTCGATCAGCTCGAGTCGAAGACTCAGCTGTTCGAGACGGGCATCAAGGTCATCGACCTTCTCACCCCGTATGTGCAGGGTGGAAAGATCGGCCTGTTCGGCGGTGCGGGTGTCGGCAAG
>DATMTC010000468.1:0-22073 GCA_035565115.1 Microbacteriaceae bacterium
CGCGCGCGCGTTTGGTCCGCCCGGGCGGCGAGCTCGGAATCGTCTGGATAGCCAACCTGCATCAGGGTCAGCCCGCGAGCAGGCATCACCTTGAATGCGCTTGTGCGCTCGCCAACGTCGCGCAGCAGCACAAGATCGCGGGTCGCGAGTTTGCCCTCGCCGACAGCAACGCACGCGCCGACCAGCGATCGCACCATGCTGTGGCAGAAGGCATCCGCTCTCACCTGCGCAACTAGCACGCCGTCGTCGTCGCGCCGCCACGCGAAGCCTTGCAGTGTGCGAATGGTCGTGGCGCCTTCACGCGGCTTGCAGTACGCAGCGAAGTCGTGCAGACCGGTCAGGGTCGATGCCGCCTCGCTCATCGCCGTGTCGTCCAGAGTGGTCGGGTACCACGTCGTTCGGTGCCTCTGCAATGGGTCGTGCCTGGCCGGCCGGTCGGCGAGCCGATATTCGTAGCTGCGCCACATGGCCGAGAACCGTGCATCGAAGCCGGCGGGCGCAACAGAACCGCGAGTGATCACGATGTCGGGAATCGGGCCGAAGATGCCGTTTATGCGTCTGGCGAGAGCGACCCCGGCATCCGTGTCAGCGGTCGATCCGCGTCGCGGTTTCAGCACTGCTGCCACCTGCTGAGCTGTCAGGTCGGTGTGTGCTGCCTGGCCTGCTGCGTGCACTCCTGCGTCGGTGCGTCCTGCGACGATCAGTGTCGGTGCTGGCGGATGCCGACGAAAAACGGTGGCAAGCGCACGTTCGATCTCACCCTGAACTGTGCGCTGACCAGGCTGTCTGCTCCATCCGTTGAACCCAGAGCCGTCATACGCAATGTCGAATCTGATTCGCACGCCACCTTGTGCAATTCCGTGCACCTGCGGTACTTCTGCCGTCTCGGTTGCTGCAGGCTGAGATGAGTCGGATTCGTGGGCGGTCACCCGAGCAATTCTAGAAGCGGCACGGGACGAAATCGTGCCCAGCCCGACTTGTTATCCTTGGTGGTCAGTCTTCGGCACCCAGTTATGACACGACTCGATTCACCTATCGCCACCAGCACCGCTCGCCCGTCGGCGCAGCGCCCTTCCGCGACCCGCCATCTGGCCGGCCTCGACGGATTGCGCGCAGTTGCCGTCATCGCGGTGATCATCTACCACCTCTTCCCCGGTGTGCTCCCCGGTGGATTCATCGGCGTCGATATATTCTTCGTGATCAGCGGATTCCTGATCACGGGCCTTCTCGTTGACGAGCGCACGCGGGCAGGGCGCATCTCGTTGCGCCGCTTCTGGCAGCGCAGGGTTCGACGCTTGGTGCCCGCGCTGATCGCGCTCGTGCTCGTCACCTGCACGGCGGCGTGGGCGATCGGCGGCGATGTGCTCGTCGGCCTCGGCCGTCAAGTGCTCGGCGCCGCAACCTTCAGCAACAACTGGCTGGACATCGCAAGCGGCAGCAGCTATTTCAGCAAGGATGTGCCAGAACTTTTCCGCAACCTGTGGTCACTCGCCGTCGAGGAACAGTTCTACCTGATCTGGCCGATATTGCTGCTCGTGCTGTTGCTCGTTCGCAATGCAGGGGCGCGGATCGGCATCGTGCTCGCGCTCGCCGCGGCATCCGCCACTCTGATGTGGATGCTGTACGTGCCGGGCGGCGACGCGACGCGCGTCTACTTCGGCACGGGCACGCACAGCTTCGGCCTCATGATCGGCGCAGCGCTCGCACTGATCGTTCGGGAGCTCAAACCGTTCGACCTTGACGCAGGCGAAAGTCGTGTGCAGTACTTCACCCGGCGCTGGCTGCCCACGATCGGCGTCGCGAGCCTGTTGGCTGTGCTGTTCGGCACCTGGTGGTTGCACGATGACAGCCCCATCACGTACCGCGGCGGACTTGTCGCCGTCAGCGTGATCACCGGTCTGCTCATCTGGTCGGTAACCAGGGCAGGATCTCGACTCGGCAGGATGCTGGATGTCGCGGCACTGCGCTACGTCGGTCGTCGCTCGTACGGCCTCTACCTGTGGCATTGGCCGGTGCTCATTCTGGTTGCAGCAGCATGGTCTCGCGGCGAGCCGAGCATGGCGCGCACCACCGCGATCGGTTTCGTCACACTGCTGATCACGGTTGCGGCCTCGATACTGTCCTACCGTTTCGTCGAGCAGCCGGTGCGGCGGCTCGGATTCCGGGGCGTGGGCCGCGCCATCCGTCGACGAATGGCCGTGTCACGGCAGGGACGTCAGCTCGCGCTTGCCGGGCTCGCCATCATCACCGTCGGGGTGGCAGGCACGGCGGCCGCGCTGGCAGTTGCGCCGACGCAGTCAAGTGCACAGGTGATGATCGAACGCGGCGAGCGAGCCGTGGCGAAGCATCCGACCAGGCACGTGCCTGCGCCGTCGCCGTCTCCGACTCCCACACCGACGGCCGATGCGCACAAGCCGATTCCCACCGGTGATCAGATGGTCGCCGTCGGGGACTCCGTGATGCTTGCCAGTGCGCCTGAACTGCAGCAGACGTTCCCCGGAATTGCGATCGACGCCGTCGTGTCGCGGCAGATGCGGGCAGCGCCCGAGCTGCTCCAGGCAATGGCGACAGCGGGCACACTGCGGAAGGTCGTGGTCGTCGGGCTCGGTACAAACGGATCGATCGGCATGGACACGCTGAACCAGATTCGGCAGATCATCGGCCCCGACCGAGAACTCGTGCTGATCACCGTGCAGGCGCCGCGCGACTGGACCGACGGTGTCAACAACACGCTGCGCACATTCGCCGGCGAGAACCGTCGCACTGTCGCGCTTGCTGACTGGCAGAGCGCGATCGCTCCCCATCTGGATCTGCTCGCGGATGATCAAATCCACCCCGGCGCATCTGGCGGCCAGATCTACGCGACGACGCTGCAATCGGCGTTGCAACACTTGGCCGACCTTCCACCAGTCAAGCACCTGCAGCCTCGAGTGATCGGGCCGACCGCGCAGTAGTGCCGCGCCCCCGCGGCCCAGTTCCAATCCCGTTTCAGCGATCCTGCCCACTTCAAGTGGTCAAAATCGCTGAAACGGGATTGGAGGGATGCCCAACTATCCGGCGCACAGGCACCAGAACGGCGCAGCACGCATAAAGGCGCAGCACGCACAAAGGCGCAGCGCACACAAAGGCGCAGCACGCACGAAGGCGCAGCGCACACAACGCACAAGAGGGCCCCGGATCCATCCGATCCGGGGCCCTCTGCGTAGCGCGTGACTACTTGTCTTCTTTGGCGTCCTCAGCCTTGTTGGCCGTGACTGCCTCTTCGTACTCTTCCTCAGCCTCTGCCTCGTCCGGGCTGCCGCCGTCGGCTGCCTCGTCGTCGGTCTCGGTCGCCTCGACCGCTTCCGTGGCCTCAGCATCCGTGGCCTCAGCATCCGTGGCGTCTGCAGCATCCGCCTCGACGACCTCGGTCTCCTCGACGGGCGACTCGGCAGGAGCAGGAGCAGCAGGCTTCTCAGCCTTGGCCGACTTGCTCGACTTCGTCTTAGGCGTCACAGGCTCGAGAACGAGTTCGATCTGCGCCATCGGAGCGTTGTCGCCCTTGCGGTACCCGAGCTTCGTGATGCGGGTGTAACCGCCCTCGCGCTCGGCCATCAGCGGCGCGATCTCGGTGAACAGCTCGTGCACGACGGTCTTGTCGCCTATGATGCTCAACACGCGGCGGCGTGCGTGCAGGTCACCGCGCTTGGCGAACGTGATCAGTCGCTCGGCGAGCGGACGAAGACGCTTTGCCTTCGTCTCGGTCGTCTTGATCGACTTGTGCGTGAACAGGGCAGCGGCGAGATTGGCCAGCAGCAACCGCTCGTGTGCTGGGCCGCCTCCGAGGCGGGGTCCCTTTGTCGGCTTAGGCATTGTCGTAATTCTCCAGTGTGTTCAAGGTGTGGGTTGGCGCAGCGACGAGACTAGACAGTCTCGTCGTCGTAGCCGCTGTAGAAGTGGGCGCCGTCAAACCCTGGGACCGAGTCCTTGAGGGAAAGGCCCATCTCCGTCAGCTTGTCCTTGACCTCATCCACTGACTTCTGACCGAAGTTACGGATGTTCATAAGCTGCGTCTCCGAGAGGGAAACGAGTTCGCTGACGTTGTTGATGCCCTCACGCTTGAGGCAGTTGTACGACCGCACTGACAGGTCCAGGTCTTCGATCGGCATGGACAGCTCGGGGCTGAGCACGGCGTCGACAGGAGCCGGGCCGATCTCGATGCCCTCAGCCTGGTTGTTCAGCTCGCGTGCAAGGCCGAACAGCTCGGTCAGGGTGCGACCAGCGGATGCGATCGCGTCGCGCGGGCTGATCGCCGGCTTGGTCTCGACGTCCACGACCAGACGGTCGAAGTCGGTGCGCTCACCGGCACGGGTCGCCTCGACACGGTAGGTGACCTTGAGCACTGGCGAATAGATCGAGTCGATCGGAATCTGACCGGCTTCGCTGAACTCGTTCCGGTTCTGCGTTGCAGAGACGTAACCGCGGCCGCGCTCGATGGTCAGCTCGACCTCGAACTTCGCCTTGTCGTTCAACGTGGCGATCACGAGTTCAGGGTTGTGGATCTCAACACCGGCGGGAGCCGAGATGTCAGCAGCCGTGACCTCGCCTGCACCCTGCTTGCGCAGGTATGCGGTGATCGGCTCGTCGTGCTCGCTCGAAACCACGAGGCCCTTGATGTTCAGGATGATCTCGGTGACATCTTCCTTCACACCTGGAACCGTGCTGAATTCGTGTAGCACACCGTCGATGCGGATGCTCGTGACTGCTGCCCCGGGGATCGACGAGAGCAAGGTGCGACGCAGGGAGTTTCCGAGGGTGTATCCGAAGCCCGGCTCGAGCGGTTCGATGACGAACCGTGAACGGAACTCCGAAATGTTCTCTTCGGCGAGCGTGGGACGCTGTGCAATGAGCACTGTTGTTTCCTTTCGGCTAAGTGTCCGCTATATGACACTTGCGTGAGTGAGGTTATTAAATTGTGGAAAGCGACATCGTTCTCTGAGCTTGTCGCCCTTCGAGAAGCTCAGGAACCGATCGGTTGCTGAGCTTGTCGAAGCACGGCAAACTCAGCGACCGGGAAACCTAGACGCGTCGGCGCTTCGGCGGACGGCATCCGTTGTGCGCCTGCGGCGTCACGTCGTTGATCGAGCCAACCTCGAGGCCTGCTGCCTGGAGCGAACGGATCGCGGTCTCGCGGCCTGAACCAGGTCCCTTGACGAAAACGTCGACCTTCTTCATGCCGTGCTCCTGCGCCTGACGCGCTGCAGACTCTGCTGCAAGCTGCGCGGCGAACGGGGTCGACTTGCGCGAACCCTTGAACCCGACGCCACCTGAGGACGCCCAGCTGATTACGGCACCTGTGGTGTCCGTGATCGAAACGATCGTGTTGTTGAACGTCGACTTGATGTGAGCCTGGCCCACGGCGATGTTCTTCTTTTCTTTCTTACGCGGCTTACGAGCTGCCGTCTTCGGTGCTGCCATTGATTTCTCCTGAATCCTTGCGGGCGTGCGCGCTGGCCGGTGGCCTAGCGGGCCTTCTTCTTGCCGGCGACGGTGCGCTTCGGGCCCTTACGGGTGCGCGCATTGGTCTTGGTGCGCTGCCCGCGCACGGGGAGGCCTCTGCGGTGGCGGATACCCTGGTAGCTGCCGATCTCGACCTTGCGGCGGATGTCGGAAGCGACCTCACGACGAAGGTCACCTTCAACCTTGTAGTTGCCTTCGATGTAGTCGCGCAGTGCGACCAGCTGGTCGTCGGTGAGATCCTTCACACGGATCTCCCCGGAAATACCCGTGTCGGCGAGGGTCTTGAGCGCCCTCGTGCGTCCGACTCCGTAGATGTACGTCAGTGCGACCTCCACGCGCTTTTCGCGCGGGATGTCGACGCCTGCTAGACGTGCCATTGTGGCTTCTCCTGTTGGATGAGTGGAGGTCTGCAGCAGCGCCGGTGCCCCGGCCTCCAACCGAGGGTGTCCCCTGTGATCTGTTCAAGACAGAGTCGCAGGATCTGGTGCTGCTGTTGTCGATATTCAGTTTGTCGGTGGTCGAGTAGCGAGCCTGCGAGCGTATCGAGACCTTGTTGCGAGGTCTCGATACGGCCGCGGGCGGCCTACTCGACCTTGAACCTTCGGTTGATGCCGCTTCGCGACGTCAACCTTCGGTTCAACCCTGACGCTGCTTGTGGCGCGGGTTCTCGCAAATGACCATGACCCGGCCGTTACGGCGGATCACCTTGCACTTGTCGCAAATTCTTTTGACTGAGGGGTTTACCTTCATTTTGCTTACCTATTCGCTGTCCTCGTACCCGCCTCCGGTGATCGAGTAGCTGCTCGCGAAGCGAGCCGCGTATCGAGATCCTCGGACGGGCCGTTACTTATCCAACACGCCTTACTTGTAGCGGTAGACGATCCGGCCACGGGTCAAGTCGTATGGGCTCAACTCCACGATCACGCGGTCCTCAGGAAGGATGCGGATGTAGTGCTGACGCATCTTGCCCGAAATGTGGGCAAGAACCTTGTGTCCGTTAGTCAGCTCAACGCGAAACATCGCGTTGGGCAGAGCTTCGACCACAGAGCCTTCGATCTCTATGACTCCGTCTTTCTTGGCCATAGCCTCACTATTCGTCGTTCATATTGCCGCGACAATCAATGTCGCCACAAGTATTGTGTGATGGTCGTGCGTTGGGATTGTGGTGTCGTGTCGCCGCACGGCGGGCACACCTCTAGAGAGAGTGCAAGACACCAAAGATCAATCTTATGGCATTTGCGCCGTTAACGCCAGTTGAGATCAGGCTTGTCGTCGGCGAGGCGTTCGCCGAACCTTCCGATCTTCTTCCATCTGGTCACGCTGTACAGGAATGCGACGACATACGCCCCGAGAAGCAAGATCCAGAACCAGTTGTACGGCGCCTCTTGGCTGGGATCGATTGCCGCGTACAGCGGGTACGCGAACGCGATCACCCCGAGCACCGGGATGATCAGGTGCCGCACCCATGACCAACGGTCGCGATGCTTGCGCCAGAAGTACGGGATGATCGCGATGTTGGTCACGATGAACACGACCATGAAGATGTCCGTGGCAAGCGTTGCCATGTAGTTGAACGCGTTGCCGGCACCGACAAGCGGACCAAGAATGAGTGTCACGATCATCATCGCGACGGTCGGAACGACGATTGCAACCCACGGCGTGCGCCGGTTCGGTAGCACCTTTGCTGCTGCGGCCGGCACGAGCCCGTCGCGTGCGGAGTTGTACAGCACGCGGGATCCCGCGTTTCCTGCGCCGATGAGAACACCGATCGCGCTGGTGAACCCGGCAAAGTAGACCAGGTATTTCAACGGCTCCGCCGCCTTCGTCACACCCGCCACAAATGGGAAGTCCGCGTGGTTCAGCGCGGTCGCATCGTTGTGAAACCCCACGCTGATCGACCAGGCGACGAAGATGTAAATGAAGAACGCGATGAACGTCGCAGCATAGATCGCGATCGGAAGTGAGCGCCTCGGGTTCTTGATCTCCTCGGCGAGCGGCGACGATCCGCTTGCGCCAAGGAACAGGAAGATCGCAAGCACGAACCCGAGTCCGAAACCCGAGACCCCGCCAGAGATGTTTGCAGGGTTGAACGCATCCCAGTTGATGTACGAACCGGAGGTGACGAGCATTGCTATCGCCCCGGCGAAGAGCATCACGGCCTCGATGATGAACAAGGCAACGGCCACCCCGACGGAGAGCTTGATTCCGCGCAGGAGCAGCACGACGACGATCGCTTCGAGCACGAGCGCGGCGATCCACCACGGAATCGTGAGCCCAAACGCATCCTGCGCGATGGTAGATGTCCATACGCCGACCTGAAAGAAGATCGCCGAATAGAAGCTGAACATGGCCAGCAGGTAGCCGCCCGCGATGACGGCGCCGGTCTTCGGTCCGAACGCTCGGGCGACGTATGTCGCATAGAAGCCCGCGCTCGGTGCTACTCGGCTGAACTCGGCCGTGACATTGATGTGGCAGTAGAAGCCTGCACACGCGATCAGGATCACCAGTGGGCTTGCAACGCCTGACGAATGGAAGATCGCCGCGAGCACGAAAATTGAGGCGATCGCTGGTGCGATCTCGGCGATGTTGTTCGCAACGAGTTCACGCAGGCCGAGCGCGCCTGCTCGGAGCGAGAACGGCGCAGCAGTTCTGTTTGGTTCCGGGTTGCGCCCAGACGTGAATGTCGATGTTCCGTCGGCCATGACTCCCTCTCGACTTCCGTCTCGTGCGACGGACATCGCGAAAGCCTGTCAGAGCAGTCGCTGCGGCACGTCACGCAGTGGAAAAGACGAGTCCAACCGTACTACCGCGGCCGTTCTCGCACCAGAGCCGGGCGGCCGAGACCGTCAGGCATCCCGGGCGAGCAAGACCTGATTCATGCGCTCGGTCATTTCAGCATCGTGCGCGATGCGTGCGCCGTCGATCTGCACGACAGGAGCGGCCAGGCGCACGCTGGAGACCAGCCAGACGCCATCCGCACCGAGCAGGTCCGCGGTAAGGATGAGGTCTTCGCGCGCCTGAAACCCCTGGCCTCGGTAGAAGTCGAAAAGCGCCAGTTGCGCCGTGCCAGGCAGGATGCCGATGTCCGTGCGCGGCGTGATGAACGTGTCGCCGGTGCGCACGATGACGGTGGACGTCGGCGCCTCCATCACGAAGCCGTCCGAGCTGATGAAGATCGCATCATCCGCGCCGCGCTTCACCGCTTCGCGCTGCGCAGCCATGTTCACCGCGTATGACAGGGTCTTTGCTCCGGCGAGCAGCCAGGGCGCTCGTGCCGCGACGTCGCTGGGGTATCCACGGTCCAGTGTGACGACGCGGATGCCCGTGTGCCGCTCTGCGAAGTCGCTTGAGGCCACGCTGGCCACGATCCACGCGGCCGGGATGCCTGAACCTTCTACACCGCGAGTCAGCACGAGTTTCAGGCCGCACTGCACGTCGGATGGCAGAGAGCCTGCGGCGATCCTGATCGCCGCGCGCCACTGGTCGAGATTGGGTGCAGGCAGATCGAGCAGCGCTGCGGAGTTGGCAAGCCTCGCCAGGTGCGCTTCGACGGATTGCGGATGTCCGCCGACGACACCGAGCGTCTCGAAGATGCCGTCGCCGCGGGCTGCGCCGAGATCGGTGACCAGCAGTGTTGGCATCCCAGGTTCGGCGCGCCGCACCGTCGCGGCCAGATCGGCGCTGCCCTCCCCTGCCGGAAGCACGTCAATGACGAATACGACGGGTTCAGTCATCCCTCGAGCCTACGCCGCCCCTGCGCCCCCTTCCCCCGTCGCCGTTCGCCGAGTGCTCCCTTGTGGTCACTTTCAATGCGGCGAGAATGACCACAAGGGAGCACTCGGCGAAAAGCGAGGGGAGGGTGGGGCTAGGACGGCTCCACGCCGAAGGCGCGCGCCAGACGGTCGATCTTCTCCGCGCGGCCAAGTCGCGGCAGGTCGCTGCCATCGCGGATGACGCGCCCACGCGCCTCGAAATCGGCAAGAAAGTCACGCGCCCACGCGACATCGCTTTTGGTCGGGCTGATGACCTCGTTGATCACCGGAATCTGCTCCAGCTCGAGGCAGAGCTTGCCCGTGAGTCCGAGTGCGACCGAGATGGCAGCCTGCTCACGCAAAACGGGGTGGTTGCTGCCAACCGTCGGCCCGTCGATCGGGCCTGGCAGTCCACCGATGCGGCTTGCGACGACCAGCCGCGAGCGCGGATACGCCATCGCCAGGTTGTCCGCGCTTGTTCCGGTGTCTCGGCGATAGTCTCCGCTGCCGAACGCCAGGCGGAACGTGCCGCGAGCCCGGGCGATCGACGTCGCCTCTTCGATGCCGAGCGCCGACTCGATCAACGCGAGCACCGGGGTGTTCCCGCCGAGACGGTCGAACGTCTCCGTCACGTGTTCGGGCGACTCGGTCTTGGCGAGCATCACGCCTGCGAGGTTCGGGACTGAGCCCAGCGCATCCACATCGTCCGACCAGAACGGCGTCGAGTGGTCGTTGATGCGCACCCAGGCCGATCCTCCGTGAGTGAGCCAGCTCAAAACATCCGCGCGCGCAGTGTCTTTCAGCTTGGGGTCGACGGCATCCTCGATGTCGAGCACGATTTGATCGGCCCTGGATGCCGCTGCCTTGTTGAACTCGTCGACGCGCGTGCCTGCAACCAGCAGCCAGGAGCGCGAAATGTCAGCGGGGGTCGTCACCATCGCACACTATCGCGTCGCACGGGTAGTGCGTTAATGCACCACTCGCGGGCCGGAAGCGCAGTTTCTCACGACTCGCGTGGGCGGCGCGCGAGATCAGGCGAAGACCGATCTGACGGCGGCGCGCGAGATCAGGCGAAGACTGAGCTGACGACGGCGCGGCGAGTTCAGGCGAAGACTGATCTGACGACGGCGCGAGACGAGAAGCGCGTTAGGCGATCGGCGCAGGCGTGATGCCGAACGGCGCGAGGCCCGCCGCGCCTCCATCGGCCGCGGTCAGCACCCAGATGCCGTCTTTGTGCACTGCAACGCTGTGCTCCCAGTGCGCAGCGGCGCGTCCGTCTTCTGTCGCGACAGTCCAGCCATCCTCACGCACGAACGTGTCCGGGCTGCCGAGCACCACCATCGGCTCGATCGCGACGACCAACCCAGGGCGCACCTCAGGACCCTTCTGGCGAACGCGATAGTTGAACACCGGCGGGTCCTCGTGCATGCTGCGCCCGATGCCGTGGCCGACGTATTCGGTCAGGATGCCGTAATCTCCACGAGACTCGATGTAGTCCTCGACGGCTTCGCCGACCTCGTTGAGGTGTTTAGCCGTGGCCAAACGTGCTATGCCGTGCCACAGCGACTGTTCGGTGACCTCGGAAAGCTCCCGGCGCTGTGCGACCACGGCAGGATGCGTCGGGTCGTCGAGCACGACGCTGATGGCCGCGTCGCCGTTCCAGCCGCCCAGGATCGCCCCGCTGTCCACCGACAGGATGTCGCCAGGCAGCAGCCGCCGCTCCCCCGGAATGCCGTGCACGACATCCTCATTGATCGACGTGCACAACGTGTGGTGATAGCCGGGTTCAAGCTTGAAGTTCGGCATGCCGCCGCGCGCGATGATCGCCGCTTCAGCCAGCGCATCCAGCTCAAGCGTCGTGATGCCTGGCCGGATCGCGGCGCGCACAGCAGCAAGACTGTCGGCCGTCGCAAGCCCAGGTTCGACCATCAGCCGCAATTGAGCAGGCGACTTATAGATCGACCTGCGAAGACTCACGCCCATGATTCAGTGTTCATCTGTTGCGACGCATTCAGGATGCTGCGAGTTCGTCGATCTCGCCGATCCCGCGCGCGGCAAGTGCCTCGCGGATGCGATCAGCGATTTCGTCGACGCTGCCGAGACCGTCGATCTCGACCAGCAATCCACGTTCGCGGTATACCTCGATCAGCGGCGCTGTCTGAGAGAGATAGACCTGTTGACGATGACGAATGGCATCCTCGGTGTCATCGGCCCTGCCCTGCTCGTGGGCACGCTTCGTCAGCCTGGCGACGATTTCGTCCTGGTCTGCCACCAACCGCAGGACCGCCTCGAGCGGTTGCGAACGCTCATCGAGCAGGCGGTCAAGGTATCCGACCTGTTCGAGCGTGCGCGGGTAGCCGTCGAGCAGGAAGCCGTTGCGCGCATCCGGCTCGCTCAGGCGCTCGGTGACGATCGCGTTCGTCAGCTCGTCAGGAACGTAGTCACCTGCGGACACGATCGCCTTCACCTGAAGCCCCAGCGGCGTCTCAGTCGTGATGTGGTGACGGAAGATGTCTCCCGTGGAGATGTCCGGCACCCCGAAGCGCGTACTGAGCGCAACCGCCTGCGTTCCTTTTCCGCTGCCTGGAGGGCCGACGATCAGCAGCCGGGCGCCGCGCGCCGCGTTACGATCCTGAACCGTGTCCTCCCCGGCCTCGGTCATCGCAACAACCCCTCGTAGTGCCGCTGTTGCAGCTGCGAGTCGATTTGTTTCACCGTCTCAAGGCCGACGCCGACGATAATCAGGATGGACGTTCCACCGAACATGAAGTTCTGGCTTGTGCCCAGCAGAGCGAATGCGACGAGCGGGATCAGAGACACGATCGCGAGATAGATCGACCCAGGCAGTGTGATGCGGGTCAGCACGAAGTCGAGGTACTCGGCCGTCGGACGTCCCGCACGAATGCCAGGGATGAATCCGCCGTACTTCTTCATGTTGTCGGCCACTTCTTCAGGGTTGAAGGTGATCGCAACGTAGAAGTACGTGAATCCGATGATCAGCGCCGCGTAGAGCAGCATGTAGAGCGGATGGTCGCCGTTTGTCAGGTTGTCCGTGACCCAGCTGACCCAGGCGGCCGGCTGCTTGCCTGCCGCCGGCTGGTTGAACTGGGCGATCAGGGCGGGCAGATACAACAGGCTGGACGCGAAGATGATCGGGATAACACCGGCCATGTTCACCTTGATCGGAATGTAGGTGTTGTTGCCGCCGTACGTTCGCCTGCCGACCATGCGTTTGGCATATTGAACAGGGATGCGCCGCTGCGACTGTTCGACGAACACGATGGCGACCACGATCAGGATGCCCACGGCAAGAACCACGAGGAAGATCTCGAAGCTCTGCGACTGAGCGACCGACCACAGCGAGGTCGGGAACTGTGCAGCGATCGACGTGAAGATCAACAGCGACATTCCGTTGCCGACGCCGCGCTCTGTGACGAGCTCACCCATCCACATGATCAGGCCGGTACCTGCCGTCATGGTGATCACCATGAGCAAGACCGCGTACCAGGAGTCGTCGGAGATCAGCTGCGTGCACGCCGTGTTGCTGTTGCTGCCGAACAGCGCGCCGCTGCGCGCAACGGTGATCAGCGTCGTGGACTGCAGAACGCCGAGGGCGATGGTGAGGTAGCGCGTGTACTGGGTCAGCTTGGACTGGCCGGCCTGGCCCTCTTTGTACAGCGTCTCGAAGTGCGGGATCACGACGCGCAGCAGCTGCACGATGATCGACGCCGTGATGTACGGCATGATGCCGAGCGCGAAGATGGAAAGCTTCAGCAGCGCGCCGCCGCTGAACAGGTTGACGAGTTCGTACAAACCGGTTGAGCCCTGGTTTGCGGCAAGACACGCCTGCACGTTGGCAAAGTCCACGAACGGAGTCGGAACAAACGACCCGAGCCGGAAAATTGCGATCACGGCGAGTGTGAACGCGATCTTCCTGCGGAGGTCTGGCGTGCGGAAGATCCGCACAACGGCGCTAAACAAAAGGCGTCCTGCTTTCCTGTAACGAGGCAGTCGGGTGGTCCGGCAAGTGGACCACCCGACTGCACTACTTTACGGGGTAGTTCGATTCGGTATATCCGAATCGTCTGAGGGATCTACTTGACGGAACCGCCAGCGGCCAAGATCTTCTGCTCTGCAGAGCCGGAGACTTTGTCCACCGCAACGTTCAGCTTAACCGCAATATCGCCCGACCCGAGAACCTTGACCTTTTCGTTCTTGCGAACGGCGCCCTTCGACACCAGGTCGGTGACGGTGACGTCGCCGCCGCTCGGGTACAACTCGGCAAGCTTCTCGAGGTTCACAACCTGGTACTCCACACGGAACGGGTTCTTGAACCCGCGCAGCTTCGGGGCACGCATGTGGAACGGCAGCTGACCACCCTGGAAACCAGGACGCACCGAATAGCGCGCCTTCGTTCCCTTCGTGCCTCGACCGGCCGTCTTGCCCTTCGAGCCCTCACCGCGACCGACGCGCATGCGGTCCTTCTTGGCGCCGGCTGCAGGACGCAGGTGGTGCACCTTCAGAACCTGCTCGCGCGGGGTTTCTGGTTCGGACTTCTTTGCGGATGCCTTCGGCGCGGCCTTGGCGTCGCCGGCAGCATCCGAGGCAGCTGCCTTGGATGTCGCGGCTTTCTTCGCCGGGGCCTTCTTCTCAGCAGCGGTCGCTGAGCTTGTCGAAGCAGCCTTCTTCTCAGCCGGCGCCTTAGCGGTCGCTGAGCTTGTCGAAGCGGCCTTCTTCTCGGCCGGCGCCTTGTCAGCGGCCTTGCTGGCCGACTTCTTGGCAGCGCCGGTCCCTGAGCTTGTCGAAGGGGTCTTCGCCGAAGCGTCGACCTTCTTGTCGTCAGCCATTAGTCAATCTCCTCGACCTTCACCAGGTGAGCAACGGTGTTGACGTATCCGCGGTTCTGCGGGTTGTCCTCGCGGACGACAACGTCACCGATGCGCTTGAGTCCCAGACTGCGCAGTGTGTCGCGCTGGTTCTGCTTCTCACTAATTTTGGACTTGATCTGTGTCACTTTGAGGCGCGCGGCCATCAGACACCTGCCTTGTCTGCTTGTGCTGAGCTCTGTCGAAGTGCTGCTGCGGCCTCGGCCGCCTGTGCCTCGATACGCAACAGGTGCGCAGGAGCGACCTGGTCGTAGTCGAGACCACGTCGGGCTGCAACGGCGCGAGGTTCCTCGAGCTGCTGCAGCGCGGTCACGGTCGCATGCACGATGTTGATCGTGTTCGACGAACCGAGCGACTTGCTCAGAACGTCGTGGATGCCTGCACACTCGAGCACGGCGCGCACCGGGCCACCGGCGATAACACCGGTTCCGGCTGCTGCCGGGCGCAGCAGTACAACGCCGGCCGCCGTCTCGCCCTGCACAGGGTGCGGGATCGTCTTGGCAACACGGGGAACGCGGAAGAAGTTCTTCTTGGCCTCTTCTACGCCCTTCGAGATCGCCAGCGGAACCTCACGAGCCTTGCCGTAGCCGACGCCGACCATTCCGTTGCCGTCTCCGACGACAACGAGTGCGGTGAAGCTGAAGCGACGTCCACCCTTGACAACCTTGGACACACGGTTGATCGTGACGACGCGCTCCAGGAACTGGCTCTTGTCGTCGCGGCCACCACGGTCGCGGCCACCCTGGTTGCGGTCACGTCCGCCGCCACGGCGGTTGTCCCGACCGTTGTCACGGTTGGCCGTGTCGCTGCCAGCTGCGGTTTCGACGGGCTTCTCAGCGGTCGCCAGATCAGTCGTCGTCTGGTCAGCGCTCGTCTCAGCGCTTGTCTGACCCGTGACCACGTCCGGCTCCTTCTCGGTTGCGTTGTCGTTGTTTGCTGCGTCGTTGTTCACTGCTTCGCTCACAGGTTCAATCCACCCTCTCGAGCTCCTTCGGCGATAGCAGCGACGCGTCCTGCGTACTTGCTGCCGCCACGGTCAAATACCACGGCTTCGATTCCAGCCTTCTTCGCGCGCTCGGCGACGAGTTCGCCCACCTTGTGCGCCTTGGCGGTCTTGTCGCCGTCGAAACTGCGCAAATCGGCCTCGAGCGTCGACGCCGATGCCAGCGTGAAGCCCTTGCTGTCGTCGACGACCTGCACGAAGACGTGCCGAGCCGAGCGGGTAACCACCAGACGCGGACGCGCCTCGGTGCCGACGATCTTCTTGCGAAGACGAGCATGCCTGCGGTTGCGCGCAGCTGTATTGGTCTTGTTAGCCATGCTTACTTACCACTCTTTCCGGCCTTGCGACGAACGACTTCGCCTGCGTAGCGGATGCCCTTGCCCTTATACGGCTCCGGCTTGCGAATCTTGCGGATGTTGGCAGCGACCTCGCCGACAGCCTGCTTGTCGATCCCGGTCACCGTGAGCTTGTTGTTGCCCTCGACGCTGAAGCTGATGCCGGCAGGCGGCTCAACGTTCACCGGGTGCGAGAAGCCGAGCGCGAATTCGACGCCTGAGCCTTTTTGCGCGACGCGGTAACCCGTGCCGACGATCTCGAGCCCCTTGGAGTAACCCTGGGTGACGCCGATGATCTGGTTGTTGATGAGGGAACGCGTGAGCCCGTGCAGCGAACGCGACTCGCGCTCGTCATCCGGACGCGTGACGAGAACCTGGTTCTCTTCAAGCGCGACCTCGATCGGGGCGGCGACGACAAGCGACAGCTCGCCCTTCGGGCCCTTGACGGTGACGGACTGGCCGTCGATGACCACATCAACCCCTGCTGGGATGTCGATGGGGAGTCTTCCAATACGCGACATGACTGGTTACCACACGTAGGCGAGGACTTCCCCACCTACGCCCTTCTGATCGGCCTGCCGGTCGGTGAGAAGACCGGAGGATGTGGACAGGATGGCGACGCCGAGTCCGCCCATCACCGTGGGGATCTCGGTCGACTTTGCGTAAACGCGCAGTCCAGGCTTCGAGACGCGCTTGATGCCCGAGATGGAGCGTTCGCGGTCAGGGCCGAACTTGAGGCTCAGCGTGAGGGTCTGTCCGACGCGCGCGTCTGAGACCTTCCAGTCGGCGATGTAGCCCTCCTTCTTCAGGATCTCAGCGATGTGAGCCTTCAGCTTGGAGTGCGGCATCGAAACGGTGTCGTGGTGCGCCGAGTTGGCGTTCCGCAGTCTGGTCAGCATGTCTGCGACCGGATCTGTCATTGTCATTTCGCGTGTTTCCTTTGTTCACCAGGTTTCGACGCCCTTTACAAGAACGGCGACCTTCGATGGTTACGGACGAGCGGATGCGCATCCGGTGGTCGAGTAGCGCGCGAGCGAAGCGAGCGCGCGTATCGAGACCTATTGAGTTAGTCGGTGGCCTGGGCCCGCGTGAACGGGAAGCCAAGCGCGGTCAGCAGTGCACGACCTTCTTCATCGCTGTTCGCCGTTGTGACGACCGTGATGTCGAAACCGCGCACGCGGTCGATCTTGTCTTGATCGATCTCGTGGAACACAGCCTGCTCCTGAAGACCGAACGTGTAGTTGCCGTGACCGTCGAACTGCTTGTCCGACAGGCCGCGGAAGTCGCGGATGCGAGGAAGAGCAAGCGACAGAAGCCGGTCGAGGAACTCCCATGCCCGGTCTCCGCGCAGCGTCACGTGGGCGCCGATCGGTTGACCCTCACGCAGCTTGAACTGCGCGATGGACTTGCGAGCCTTCGTCACCTGCGGCTTCTGGCCGGTGATCTTCGTCAGGTCTGCAACAGCACCGTCGATGATCTTGCCATCGCGGGCAGCGTCACCGACACCGGTGTTCACCACAACCTTCACGAGGCCGGGGACCTGGTGAACGTTTGTGAATCCGAAGTCCTTCTGCAACTGCGGAAGGATTTCGCTCTTGTACTTCTGCTTCAGGCGCGGCTGGATCTTGCCAGCCGGCGCAGCAGCCAGTGTGTCGGTCATTACAGGTCCTTACCTGACTTCTTGGCGTAACGAACGCGGACCGTCTTGGTGACGCCGTCCTTCGTTACTGTGTCGTTGCGGTGGCCGACGCGAGTCGGCTTCTTGGTCTCAGGATCGATGAGCGCAACGTTCGACACGTGAATGGATGCCTCGTGCGTCTCGATGCCGCCCGTCTTCGAACCACGCTGGGTCTGGCCGACCTTCACGTGCTTCGTGACGAAGTTGACGCCCTCGACGACCACGCGGTTGCGGTCGACCTGAACCTCGATCACGCGACCCTGCTTGCCACGGAATCCACCGCGCTCTTGACTCGGGCCCGAGATGACCTGGACCAGGTCACCCTTCTTGATCTTCGCCATGATTAGATAACCTCCGGTGCCAGCGAGATGATCTTCATGAACTTCTTGTCGCGCAGCTCGCGGCCAACCGGGCCGAAGATGCGGGTGCCGCGAGGGTCACCGTTCGGGTTCAAAATCACCGCTGCGTTCTCATCGAACTTGATGTATGAGCCATCCGCGCGCCTGGTCTGCTTGACCGTGCGCACGATGACGGCTTTGACGACGTCGCCCTTTTTGACGTTGCCGCCCGGGATAGCATCCTTGACCGTTGCGACGATGGTGTCGCCGACGCCTGCATAGCGGCGGCCTGAGCCACCGAGCACGCGGATGGTCAGGAGCTCTTTAGCGCCGGTGTTGTCGGCGACCTTGACTCGTGATTCCTGCTGAAGCATTTTTCGTGTCCTCTTTACGAAGCAAGCCGGGGCTTACTTGGCCTTCTCGAGAATCTCGACCAGGCGCCAGCGCTTTGTCGCGCTCACGGGCCGGGTCTCGTCGATGGTGACGAGGTCGCCGATGCCAGCAGAGTTCTGCGCGTCGTGCACCTTCACCTTGGAGGTGCGGCGGATGACCTTGCCGTACAGCGAGTGCTTCACGCGGTCCTCGACCTCGACAACGATGGTCTTGTCCATCTTGTCGCTGACGACGTATCCGCGACGCGACTTGCGGTAACCGCGAGCACCGGCATCCTTCACGTCGTGAGCGCCAGAGGTGTGGCCGGCCTTCTCTTCGGTCTTAGCAGTAGCCATGATTAGGCCTCCTTCGTCTCTGCTTCAGCGGTCTCTGCGGCCGGTTGCTCGGTCGCTTCGGCCTTCTTGGTTTTCTTCGTCGCCTTCGCGGGCGCCTCGATCACCGTCGGTGTCGCCCGGATGCCGAGCTCGCGCTCACGCACCACGGTGTAGATGCGAGCAATGTCGCGCTTAACCGCACGGATGCGGCCGTGGCTCTCGAGCTGCCCGGTTGCCGACTGGAAGCGCAGGTTGAACAGCTCTTCCTTGGCTTTCTTGAGTTCTTCGACGAGCTTCTCGTCATCGAAGGTGTCGAGCTCTGCGGATGCGAGCTCCTTGGATCCGATCGCCATTACGCGTCGCCCTCCTCGCGCTTGATGATGCGTGCCTTGAGGGGCAGCTTGTGGATTGCACGGGTGAGTGCCTCGCGGGCCAGCGTCTCATCGACACCGGCGACCTCGAACAGCACGCGCCCTGGCTTGACGTTTGCGACCCACCACTCTGGCGAACCCTTACCTGAGCCCATGCGGGTCTCTGCAGGCTTCTTGGTGAGCGGACGGTCCGGGTAGATGTTGATCCACACCTTGCCGCCACGCTTGATGTGACGCGTCATGGCGATACGAGCTGACTCGATCTGACGGTTGGTCACGTATGCGGGCGTCAGTGCCTGGATGCCGTACTCACCGAACGAAACAACCGTGCCACCTGTTGCCTGGCCACGACGGCCAGGGTGGTGCTGCTTGCGGTGCTTGACTTTACGCGGAATCAACATGGTTAGCGGCCAGCCCCTTCTGCGACCGGAGCCTCAGCCTGCGCACGAGGCGCACGACGCGGACGGTCGTTGCGCTCGGGGCGGGACGACTTGGCGCCGGCCTGCTCGCGAGCGAGTTCCTTGTTGGTGATGTCACCCTTGTAGATCCAAACCTTCACGCCGATGCGGCCGAAGGTGGTCTTCGCCTCGTAGAAGCCGTAGTCGATGTTCGCGCGCAGCGTGTGCAGAGGCACACGACCTTCGCGGTAGAACTCGGACCGGCTCATCTCGGCGCCGCCGAGGCGGCCGGAGACCTGAATACGAACACCCTTGGCGCCGGCACGCTGCGCGCCCTGCAGACCCTTGCGCATCGCGCGGCGGAATGCCACGCGGGCGCTGAGCTGCTCGGCGATGCCCTGTGCGACGAGCTGAGCATCCGCCTCGGGGTTCTTCACCTCGAGGATGTTCAGCTGAATCTGCTTGCCAGTGAGCTTCTCGAGGTCGGCGCGGATGCGCTCGGCCTCTGCTCCACGACGACCGATGACGATGCCTGGACGCGCGGTGTGGATGTCAACACGCACACGGTCACGGGTGCGCTCGATCTCGATGCGCGACACGCCTGCACGGTCGAGCTGCTTTGCGAGCAGACGACGGATCTTGACGTCCTCGGCCACGAAGTCGGCGTAGCGCTGACCGGCCTTGGTGCTGTCGGAGAACCAGCGCGACACGTGGTCGGTGGTGATTCCCAGACGGAAGCCGTACGGGTTTACTTTCTGACCCATTACTTGCTCGCCTTCCTCTCGTTGGCAGCGGATCCGGTCGCCGCGACCTCGACCGCCTCATCAGGCGTCGACAGGACGACCGTGATGTGGCTGGTGCGCTTGTTGATACGGAAGGCACGGCCCTGCGCACGCGGCTGGAAACGCTTGAGGGTTGTGCCCTCATCGACGAATGCCGCTCTCACGTAGAGGTCCTGCTCATCCAGGTAGGTGTTCGAAGCATCCGCCTTGACCCGTGCATTCGCCATTGCGGATGCGACGAGCTTGTAGACGGGCTCGCTTGCGCCCTGCGGGGCGAACTTCAGGATGGCCAACGCCTCCTGCGCCTGCTTGCCGCGGATCAGGTTGACGACGCGACGAGCCTTCTGAGGCGTAACGCGGATGTGACGCACACGTGCGATCGACTCCACCATTTCTTTCTCCTCCTCTTCGTCCCCGCGCTAGCGGCGACGACCCTTCTTGTCGTCCTTCACGTGACCGCGGAAGGTGCGGGTCGGGGCAAACTCGCCGAGCTTGTGTCCGACCATGGTCTCGGTGACGAACACCGGGATGTGCTTGCGACCGTCGTGCACTGCGATGGTGTGTCCCAGCATGGCCGGGACAATCATCGAGCGACGTGACCAGGTCTTGATCACGTTCTTGCTGCTGGCTTCGTTCGCCGTGACCACCTTGCGGAGCAGGTGCTCGTCGACGAAGGGGCCCTTCTTGAGACTGCGTGGCATCTTCCTGACTCCTACTTACGCTTCTTGCCGGCGGTGCGGCGACGAACGATGAGCTTGTCGCTCTCCTTGTTGGGGTGGCGCGTGCGGCCTTCTTTCTGGCCCCACGGGCTGACCGGGTGGCGTCCACCTGAGGTCTTGCCCTCACCACCACCGTGCGGGTGATCGACCGGGTTCATGGCGACACCGCGAACGGTCGGGCGGATGCCCTTCCAGCGGCTACGGCCTGCCTTGCCCCAGTTGATGTTCGACTGTTCGGCGTTGCCGACCTCGCCGACGGTTGCGCGGCAGCGAGCATCCACGTTGCGGATCTCACCGCTTGGCAGACGCAGCTGGGCGTACGGGCCGTCCTTGGCGACGAGGCGAACGGATGCGCCTGCCGACCGAGCGAGCTTAGCGCCTCCACCCGGCTTCAACTCGATCGCGTGCACAACGGTTCCTGTCGGGATGTTGCGCAGCGGAAGGTTGTTGCCAGGCTTGATGTCGGCGCCTGCGCCCGACTCGACGACGTCGCCCTGCTTGAGCTTCTCTGGAGCCAGGATGTAGCGCTTGGTTCCGTCGACGAAGTGCAGCAGCGCGATGCGTGCCGTGCGGTTCGGGTCGTACTCGATGTGAGCAACCTTGGCGTTCACGCCGTCTTTGTCATTACGACGGAAGTCGATGACGCGGTACTGGCGCTTGTGGCCACCACCGATGTGACGGGTCGTGATGCGTCCCTGGTTGTTGCGCCCTCCGGACTTTGACAGGGGGCGAAGCAGCGACTTCTCAGGGGTGGAACGGGTGATCTCCGCGAAATCTGCGACGGAAGAACCGCGACGCCCTGGGGTCGTGGGCTTGTACTTACGAATAGCCATTGTTTGTACCTTTGTCTCCCTAGCCGACAGCCGTGAAGATGTCGATGGCGCCGGACTTGAGCGTGACGATGGCGCGCTTGGTGTCCTTGCGCTTGCCGATGCCGAACTTCGTGCGCGTTGCCTTGCCACGACGGTTCAGTGTGTTCACGCTTGCAACCTCGACCTTGAAGATCGTTTCGATGGCGCGCTTGATCTCGGTCTTGTTCGAGCGGGGGTCCACGATGAACGTGTACTTGCCCTCGTCAATCAGGCCGTAGCTCTTCTCGGAAACGACCGGAGCGATGATGACGTCGCGCGGGTCCTTGTTGATGTCAGCCATTACGCGTCCACCTCTTCCTTGTCGGTCGCGTCGGTCCCTGAGTCGGTCCCTGAGCTTGTCGAGGGGGTCGAAGGAGTCTTCGCCGCAACGAAGCCCTCAAACGCGGGCTTGGTGAAGACGATGTCGTCGCTCACGAGCACGTCATACGCGTTCAGCTGGTCATATGTGAGGGTGTGAACGGTCGGGATGTTGCGAACACTCTTGTAGCTGACATCGTCGCCGCGCTCAAGCACGATCAGCACGTGCTTAGAGGTTGCGATCGTGTCGAGCAGCTCGACAACGGCCTTGGTCGACGGCGCATCACCGAGGGCAAGCGACTCCACGACGTGCAGACGCTGTCCGCGAGCGCGGTCGCTGAGTGCGCCGAGCAGCGCAGCAGCGATCATCTTCTTGGGGGTGCGCTGTGCGTAGCTGCGCGGCGTCGGTCCGTGGACGATGCCACCACCGGTCATC
>DATMTC010000469.1:0-2344 GCA_035565115.1 Microbacteriaceae bacterium
GCAGACGGCGCATCCGGCCAGCATAGTCACACCGCGGTGTGGGTGTACAGGCAGGGGTATACAGGGATGTCCGCGGTGTCGACGCCGCTGCGTCAGCCCTCCGGGTGCACCCGGTAGATCTCGGTCGCGTGAGGCGGAACCTCGGCGGAGATTCGGCCGTCAGAGACGGTGAACGAGCGCTTCGACCAGAGGTCGGTCACCGTCGCCGATCCCGTGAATGACGTGCCGCCAGGCTCGATGGTTGTCGAGATGGTTGCAGCATGCTCGCCCTCATTGAACAGCGCGACCGCCACATCGCCGCCGCTCAGTTGCTTCACGAACACATCGCGCCCGCCGCGCGATGAGACAAGAACACCCTGCCTGCCAAGAGCATCCTGGTCGACGGCAATCACATCCCGGTTCAGGTAGATCGCGAGGGTCTGAGCGGATGCGTCGCGCAGGTCCGTGCCCGCGATCAACGGCGCCGCCATGATTGCCCACAGCGAGAACTCGCTTCGCTGCTCGAGCGCGCTCATGCCGCCGTTGCCGATCTCGAGCATGTCTGGGTCGTTCCAGCCGCCTGGACGAGCGGCGGATGCCATGGCGGCGTTGATCGTGACGATGCGCAGCATGCTCGAGTAACTGTCGTGAATGTCGGTTGTCGTGCGCCACATGTTCGCGAATGACGGCGCCCAGTCCTGCACGTTCTTCCTGCCCCACTCGCAGATCGAATACACGATCGGCCTTCCGGTGTCGGCGAGTGCGGACGCCATCGCTGCATAACGCGCAACGTACTGTTCCTGCGTCGAATCGGTTGCAGACGTTGTACCGCAGTTGTCGTACTTCAGCAGGTCGACGCCCCACGCTGCGAAGTCCGCTGCATCCGTCTTCTCGTGACCAAGGCTGCCCGGAAAGTGCGCACACGTCTCACGGCCGGCGCTTTCATAGATGCCCAGCTTGAACCCGCGCGCATGCACATAGTCGGCCACCGCGCGGATGCCCGCGGGGAACTTGTGCGGATCCGCGACCAGGTGTCCGCTCGACGAGCGCTTCTTCGACATCCAGCAATCGTCGATATCGACGTAGTTGTAGCCGGCCGCCAGCATGCCGTCGGCGAGCATGGCATCCGCTGTCTGTTCGATGAGTTTGGCGCTCACATCGCAGCCGAACGCGTTCCAATCGTTGAAGCCCATTACCGGCGTTCTGGCCAGGCCGTTGTCGATCAGCGGAGTCGGCTGCGTCGACCCCGGTGTTGCCGACAGCGGCGTCGGCCGGGCTTCGTGCCGGCTCGCCGCCTGGCCATGCGTGCACCCGGCAAGCACTACGAGCGCTGCAATGCCCACGATCAGTGCTCGCGCGGTCAGAAGCAGCGACGCTGAACACCGCTGGGTTAAAAGCCGCTGGGTTAAAAGCCGCTGTGCCGCACGCCCCACGTCACGCTCCAGGTTTCGCCGGGAGCGAGCCATTTGAGGTCGCGACCGGAGTTGAGAGCGTTCGTCGGTGCGGTCATCGGTTCGATCGCGATCGCGACGTCACCATCGGCGAGCCCTGGCAACGCGCGCGACGTGAAGACTTGAACGTAGCCGAAATGCTCGTCGCTGTACATCGAGACGCTGCGGCCATCTTCTGCGGTCAGTGTTTGCTCGGCGTGACCGTTCGTGATGACGACGCCGCCCCATCCGTCGTCCAGGTGCAGGTCGCCGACGCGCTTGCCCGAGCGCAGGTCGTATTCTGTGCCATCCACCGGGTGTTCGCCGACGACGTTCAGCCTCTCGTCGACCTCGAAGTGCGTCGTCGCGTTGAGCGTGAGCGTGAGGTCGGCGGTTGGAACATCACCGATCGTGAAGTATGGGTGCGTGCCCACCGCGACCGGGGCATCCGCTGTGCCTTGATTGACGAGCGTGTGCGTCACGGCCAGGCCGTCTTCGACGAGTTCGTAACGAACGCTTGTGTCGAGCAGGAACGGGTAACCTGCCTGCGGGAACACCGTGGCTGCAAGCGAGACCGCGCTGTCGGTGCGCTCGACGAGCGTGTACGGCGAGTAGCGCAAGAGCCCGTGGATGGCGTTGTTGCGGTCGGGCTCGGTCAGGTTGAGCTGTTGCGTTTCGCCGTTCAACTCCCATTTGCCGTCTTTCACCCGGTTCGGCCACGGAACGAGCACGATGCCGCAGCCGGAGGGCGGGGTCTCGTCCTCGGCAAACGAGTGCGTCAGGTCGACGCCGCCGACGCTGTAGTGCCGCAGCCCTGCTGCGACCTCAGTGACTATCGCGCGGGCTTCGCCTGCTTGGGTCTGCTTGGTCAGTTCGTACTGTTCTCCGGTGGGTGCACGCATGCTCCCAGCCTATTGCGCTCTTCCGCTCGAAAC
>DATMTC010000470.1:0-2435 GCA_035565115.1 Microbacteriaceae bacterium
GAGTTGTAACCCCAATAGTTGGAGAGGCCCTTTTCGAGCAGGTGGCTGTCTTGCACGAAGTGATGCACCGGCATCAACTCGATCGCTGTGACGCCCAGGTTTTTCAGGTAGTCGATGATCGCAGGATGCGCCAGGCCGGCAAACGTGCCGCGCAACTCCTCTGGCACGTCGGGGTGCAGCTTGGTGAGCCCACGAACGTGAGGTTCATAGATGACGGTTTCGTCGAGCGGGATTCGCGGAGCGCGCTCGTCGAACCACTCGAAGTCCGGGTTGGTGACGACGCACTTCGGAACGGATGCTGCGTCATCGCTGTCATCCATCGCATCCGGGTCGTCGAACGCGTGCCCGAAGACGTGTTGGCTCCAGTCATATGTGCCTTCGATGGCCGTCGCGTGAGGATCGAGCAAGAGCTTGTTCGGATTGTGACGCAGACCTCTGGCCGGATCCCACGGTCCGTCGACGCGCAGCCCGTAGCGCGTGCCGATCTGCATGCCACTCACCAGGCCGTGGAATACATGGCCTGTGCGCTCATCCAGTCGAACGCGGCGCTCATCCTCACCGCCCTCACCCTCGAAGACGCAGACATCGATGGTGTCGGCCGTCTCGGAATAGACAGCGACGTTCGCGGCGCCTTCACGCAGTGTCACGCCGAGCGGATACGGTACGGAGCGGTCAGCCATCACTCACTCATTGTGCGGTGCCTGCCGCGGTTCGTCCACCGGTCAGCGCGCCTGGGTTTGTTGCCACCTGCACATTTGGCGGTCGAGAAGAATAGCCTGAGGTCATGACGGCAACTCATGCGATCACCGACGTTCTTGCCGTCTGGATGCGAAGGCAGCGCTGGTTCGCGGGCAAGAGCGCATCGCCGCAGCTGCGGGTGATCGGATCATGGGAACTCGAATCTGAGGACCTCGAATCTGCAGACCCCGAATCCGATCCGGAAGTATCGATCACCACCTACCTTGTGCTGGACGACGGCGCAGTTCCTCGAGTGCTCTATCAGGTTCCGATAACGACCAGGCATGCTCCGCTTGAGTCCGGCTGGAGCGCGCTCATCGCCGAGTTGACGGATCCCGCCGGCGAAGCCGTTTACCTCTACGACGGCCCGCACGATCCGGCATACGCCCGGAGCCTGCTCGCGTTCGTCACCTCAGGAGGACATGTCGACGGTGTCGGAACGCGGGTCGACGGCATCCCGGCCGAGTCACTCGCGTGCGTCAACGTGCGCTCTCACGTTCTCGGCGGTGAACAGTCGAACACCTCGATCGTGTACGACTTCGACGCCGTGGGCGGCGAGAGCGGTCGCGCGGCGATCTGCAAAGTGTTCCGCACTCTTCACCACGGTGAGAACCCGGATGTTGTGCTGCAATCGGCGCTGTTCGCGGCGGGTTCACACGCGGTTCCTGCCACGCTGGGCAGCGTGGTCGCAGAGTGGTCGGATCCACGGGAGCCGCTGGGTCACGCCGTTGGCCATCTCGCGTTCGCTCAAGAGTTCCTCACCGGTGCAGAAGACGCGTGGCGTCGGGCGCGGGCCGCCTTTTCCGACTCCGTCGACTTCAGCGAAAACGCTCGGGCGATCGGGACTGCAACCGCCGACGTCCACGCAACACTTGCCAACGTGATGCCCACCGTGTCTGCCGACGAGGCAGACATCGCTGAGACGGTTGCTGCCTGGAATGCCAGGCTCGACGCGGCTGTGGCCGAAGCCCCAGAGCTCGACGCTCTGCGCGAGCAGATCGGAACCGTGTTCCAGCGGGCAGCCACGTCGCCCTGGCCGCGATTGCAGCGCATCCACGGCGATCTGCATCTTGGCCAGGTGCTCGGAATGCCAGGCGGCGACTGGGTGATCATCGATTTCGAGGGCGAACCGATGCGGCCGTTGTCCGAGCGAACTTCACCTGATGTTGCGTTGCGCGACGTGGCGGGCATGCTGCGAAGCTTCGACTATGTCGCAGGAACTGAGCGAGGTTCTTTGGATGTCGTCGGCTGGGTGGATGCTTGCCGTCGCGCGTTCATCGAGGGTTACAGTGAGCGATCCGGTGAAGACGTCATGGCGCACGGCGTGCTCGTTGGTGCGTTAGAACTCGACAAGGCGCTCTATGAGGTTGTCTACGAGGCGCGAAATCGTCCTGCCTGGCTCCCGATTCCGCTCGCCGCAATTCATCGAATCCTCCAGCGGGCTCAGTAGAGCCAGTCGACGCAGTGGCCGCCGTCGCGTGAATCCGCGCCGCGCATCAGAAGGGTGGTGGGTCGGTGTCTTTGGTGTAGCCGGTTGGTGTTTTCCAGGTGATGCTGCCGTGCCGGTTGCGTGTGGCGGTGATTTTGGTGGCGTGTTTGACCGAGTGGTGGCCTTGGTGCATGGGGGCCAGGTTGTTGTCGTTGGTCGGGCCGTTGTATTGCCAGTCTGTGGTGTGGTCGATGTCGCATTCGTCGGC
>DATMTC010000471.1:0-12632 GCA_035565115.1 Microbacteriaceae bacterium
GCGGTAGCGCGCAGCGATGTGGCGGTCGGGCAGCCGTGCGTTGCCTGCGCCGAAGAGCCGTTCACGCAGAGTGTCTGAGCGTTCGCTCTGGTCTGGAAGGCGGCCGCGCTTGCGAAGCTCAGGCACGACGAGTTCGGCGAAATCGCGTGCGGTGTCGAACGAGTGGTACTGGCGCAGGTTGATGCCGTCGAGGCCGTCTTCGTCTAGCCACCGTTCGATCTCGTCTGCGACGGTTTTGGCTGTGCCTGCGACCAGGAAGCGATCGTGTCGTGATCCAGACACGAAGTCGAGTGCCTGGCCAACTGTTTTATCGAGCGGCAGGAACGGCACCTTCTCTGGGGCGACATCCGCTCGGCGCAGCGCCTCTGCAACGGTGATGTCACGTGGGAACGCGGTCAGGTCGACCGGCAGGCTGCTGTGCGCGAGTATGCCGTCGAGGCTCGAATGCGATTGATACAGTCGCAGCTTGTCTGCAGCTTCCTCCTCGGTGCGTCCGACGATCACGCCTGCCATTGCGATGAACTTGATGTCTTCGCGGCGGCGCCCGTGTCGCTCGGCCGCGTCGCGCATCCCATCGGCGTTGCGTCTGAACTCCTCTGTTGTGCGTCCGCCGGTGAAGACGACCTCGGCGTGCCGCCCGGCGAATTCGACGCCTGCGGGCGATCCGGTCGCCTGGAAGATGACCGGTGTGCGCTGAGGCGAGGGATGCACGATGTGCGGTCCAGCGACGCGGTGACGCTCGCCGACGTGGTTGATGTAGCGAACCTTCGACGGGTCGGTGAAGATCTTGTTCGCCCGGTCGGCGACGACGGCGTCATCGTCCCACGAGCCTTCCCACAGCTTGTAGAGCACGTCGAGGTATTCGTCTGCGTACTGGTAGCGCAGATCGTGCGGAACCTCGCCGTCCAGACCGAAGTTGCGGGCAGCGTTCGGCAGGTATGAGGTGACGACATTCCAGCCGATGCGGCCCTTGGTCAGGTGATCGAGTGTCGACATCCGCCGTGCGAACGCGAAGGGCGGCTCGTAGGTCGTCGAGAACGTCACGCCGAAGCCGAGCCTCTGCGTGACGGCCGCCATCGCCGGAATCACCAGCAGCGGGTCGATGTTCGGGCTCTGCAGCCCCTCGCGCAGTGCGGTCTCTGGCCCGCCACGGAACACGTCGTATGCCCCGATCACATCGGCGAGAAAGATGCCGTCGAATCCGCCGTGCTCCAGAATCTGCGCCAGTTCTGTCCAGTAATCGATGTCGGCGAATCGTTCCCTGTTGTTGCCGTCGAGCGGCCACAGCCCGTGCGTGATGTGACTCACGCAGGCCATCTCGAAGAGGTTGAGGAATAGTTGCTTGGGTTCTGTCATGCCAGTGTGCCTTCTTTCACGGGTGCTGCGATGTCTGCCGAGTTCGAGTGCGAGAATGCTCCGACGTTTGCGGATGCTGGGTGCCGATCGTTAATCTGCAGTCCCTTACGGATGCACACGTCAAAGTCGGCATCGGCGTCTCAATTCGCGATCGTTGCGGCAAACGATGCCGGATCGAATTCGGGGATGGATGCGATCAGATCGCGGGTGTACGGATGCTGCGGGTGCCGGAAGATGTCGTCGGGGCTGCCGGATTCCACCACGACGCCGTCTTTCATCACGAGCACGCGGTCGCTCAGGTGGCTGATGACGCCGAGATCGTGGGAGATGAAGAGGTAGCTCACTCCCGTCTCCCTTTGCAGTGCGACAAGAAGGTCGAGGATTTGCGCCTGGATGGTCACATCGAGCGCCGACACCGCCTCGTCGAGCACAATTATCGACGGTCGAGGTGCGAGCGCCCGCGCGATGGCAACGCGTTGCCGCTGGCCGCCTGACATGCGCAGCGGGAATCGATTGAGCACCCCGGTGGACAGACCAACCTGATCGAGCAGTTCGGCGACGCGGGTGCGACGGGCGGCCGCGGAAGCAAACCGCTCGCCCCTGACAGCGTCGAGCAGGATGCGCTCGACATTCCAGCGCGGGTCGAACGAGCTCAGCGGGTCCTGATTGACAACGGAGATGCGTCGGCGCATGGCGCGACGGCGCCTCTCGGGCAGAGTTGACCAGGGTTTGCCGAGCAGTCGCACCTCTCCCCCGTCGAGTGGCTCGAGGCCGAGCGCCAGTCGCGCCGTCGTGCTCTTGCCTGAGCCTGACTCGCCGACGATCCCGAGCGTTTCCCCTGCTGCGAGGGTGAACGAGACATCGTCGACCGCGCGCGTGATCGCGCCGTCGCGGGTGTGGAACCGTTTGATCAAACCGGTCGCTTCGAGCACGGTCCCGCCGCGCTTGGCGCTCTGCGGCGCATCCGATTGCTGCGGAGTCGTCGCTGGGCTCAGCGGCTTGCCTCTGGTTTCCGCACTGGGCACCGCCGCAATCAGCGCCTTCGTGTATTCGTGTTGCGGTGAACCAAGCACGTCGGCGGAAGAACCTTGTTCCACGACGTCACCGCCGCGCATGACGAGGATGTGGTCGGCGAGCTGGGCGACGACTGACAGGTCGTGGCTGATCAAGATGATCGACGCCCCGCGCAGTTTCATCTGCTCCAGTTGAACCAGCACCTGCGCTTGAACCGTCACATCCAGTGCAGTTGTGGGTTCGTCTGCGATCACGATGTCCGGGTCGAGTGCGATCGCCGAGGCGATGAGCGCGCGCTGCCGCAGGCCGCCAGAGAGCTGATCGGGTCGCTGGCGCGCCCGAAGTGCAGGCAATGGCACGCCGACCCTAGTGAGCAGCTCGAGCACGCGCTGCTTTCTGGCTGCGCGGTTGCCCCAGGCGTGCAGACGCAGTGCCTCGGTGATCTCCGCTCCGACCGATCGCAGCGGGTCGAGTGAGACGAGGGCATCCTGCAACACGAATCCGATGTCTCGGCCGCGGATGCGACGCCACTGTCGTGGTGTGAACGACCGCACGTCCTCGTGATGGATCTCGAGAACGTCGGCGTGCACGATGCCGTTTCTTCCGATCAGGCCGACAAGTGAGCGCGCCGTGACGCTTTTGCCCGATCCCGATTCACCGACGATCGCGACGCACTGCCCTGGCAGCAGGTCGAATGACACCCCAGCGACCACTTCGCGCGGGTGCCCGTCGATGAGAAAGCCTGCACGCAGGTTCTTCACCCGCAGGCGGGTGGCCGGCCAGTCGAGGTCATCGACCGAGCTCTGGTCCTGCGCTTGCGCGATGCTCATGAGCGTTCGCCTTTCTCCAAGGCCGCCTGCAGGTGTCTGCCGATCGTCGTCGCGGCAAGGGCCACGGCAACGATGACCAGGCCGGGGATCACCAGAAGCCACCATGCCTGGGTGATGAACGGCCGGCCGGCATCCAGCAGCGCTCCCCACTCCGACGAGGGTGGCGCAACCCCGAGCCCGAGGAACGAGAGGCTCGATGCCCACACGATGGATTGGCCGATCGACAGGGCGAACACGGCCACGAGCGGTCGCAACGCGTTCGGCAGGATGTGCGTGCGCACGATGCGCCATCGCGAGTCTCCGAGTGCTGTTGCAGCCTCAACGTATCCGGAGTTCTTCGCGGAGAGGATCTGGCCGCGGATCATCCTGGCGTAGCCCGGTGCGGTTCCAAGACCGACAGCGAAGATCTCGGTCGTTGCAGACGGGCCGACGATCGCGATCAGGAGCAACGCGAGAAGCAGTGCAGGGAAGGCGAACATCACCTCGACGAAGCGATCGACGATCACGGCGGCCGGTTTCACCGACAGCGCGGCAAGTGTGCCGAGCACGAGGGCGACGGCGATAGCGACCCCTGCCGCTCCGAGTCCGATCAGCAGTGACTCGCGTGTGCCGAAGACGATGCGGGTGTACAGGTCGCGCCCTGACTCGTCGGTGCCGAACCAGTGCGCCCAGGATGGCCCGTGCAGCGCCGCACCGTAATCGAGCGCTGTCGGGGCGTGCGCGGTGAGCGCTTGCGGCACAATTGCGGCGACGGCCAGCAGCACGCCGAAGGCGATCGCGACGTACAGCCCCCACGGCCGACGGCCGAGGGATGCCGCTCTGGTTCTGGTGCCCTGGGCGTCCTGGAGTGCGGTCATTTCAGCTCCAAACGTGGATCCACGATGGTGTACACAATGTCGACCAGCAGATTCGCGACCACATAGACGATCGCAACGAGGGTCACGATGCCGACGACAACTGGCAGGTCCTGCGAGCTCACTGCGCTGACGAGCACCGACCCGATGCCAGGCCGGTTGAAGATCGACTCGACGATCACGGCGCCAGACAACGTGGCACCGAGCGCCCAACCCGAGAGCGTCACGGCCGGGATGACCGCGTGGCGCAGCACGTGTCGCAGGCGGATTCCCCACTCGCCCATGCCGCGCATCCGCGCTGACACGATGAACGGTTGGTCGAGCGCTCGTTCGAACTCGGTTCGAGTGCTCTGCGCCATGAATCCGGCCAACGGTATCGCCAAGGTCAGAGCAGGCAGGATCAGCCCGTTGACCCCCGTTCCGCTCAACACGGGGAACCAGCCGAGTGCGAGTGCGAACACCAGCAGCAGGATGATGCCGAGCCAGTATGCGGGCAGCCCGGCAGCGACGACGTCAACAGCGCCGCCGACTGCGCCGATGCGCGGCCCACGTCCGGCGGTCAACGAAACCCAGGCGACCATGATGACCCAGGCGAACATGATCGCCGTGACCGACAGCACCACGGTTGCGCCGAGCTGCTCGCCGATGATCGCCGTGACCGGCCGGAACTGCTGGTACGACGTGCCGAAGTCCCCGCGGATGAGACCACCCAGGTAGTCCAGGTATTGCACGATCAGGGGCTTATGCAGGCCGTACTGTGCGTTGATCTGCGCGAGTTCGGCAGCAGTGCGCACCTGGGCTTGGCCTGCGCGAATGTTGAGGATCACCGTTGCGCGGTCTCCCGGGAGCGCTGTTTGGGCGAAGAACGCGACGGTGGCGGCTCCCCAGAGCACCACCACAGCTGAAACGACCTTGCGAGCGATCTGGCCGGCCACCCGTCGACCGATTGAAGGACGTGCGGGCAGCGCAGGGGCCGCCGTCGTGTGCGGCTCAAGCAGAGTCTGGCTACTTGACGAAGTATGCGTCATAGAACGTCGGCCCTCCCTGCGCGTGCTCCTGCCAGACATCCTTGAGTTTCGGCGACACGGCCAACGTGCTCAGCCGGTCGTAGATGCCGATCGACAACGCATGCTGGGCGATGTAGTCCTGCGCCTGCTGGTATGCGGCGTTCTGCGCGTCCACCGTCGGCGCTGAATTGCCGTCGAGGATGTAGCCGGCCAGCGTCGGGTCGTTGTAGAACGCCGAGTTGGCGTAGTTGGGATCGTCCGCAGTCGATGGCCGCCAATTGATGTAGAGGATGCCTGCTGTGACGGCGGTCCAGTATCCGACGCTGATGTCGTATGACTGAGGCGTCGAGTATTTTCCTGAGAAGAACTCTGCTTGCGGCACCGGCACGAGCTTCACATCGAAGCCGACCTTCGACGCTTGCTCTTTCACACCCTGCAGGATGGCGGCGCCGTCGGAGTTGATGATCGAGCCGGCTCCGTATGGCAGCGTCACCGTGAGCGGTTTGCCGTCCTTCTCGCGGATGCCGCTGCTGGTCTTCCTGGTCCAGCCGGCTTCATCCAGCAGCTGGTTCGCCTTCGCTGTGTCGTAGGTGTACGCGTCAGCTGCTTTCGTGCTGTATCCGGGTGTGGCTTGACTGACGCTCCCGTTGCCTTCGAACGGGATCACCCCGTGACCGATGGTGTCGACGATCTGCTTGCGGTTCAGGCTGTATGCGAACGCCTGGCGCACCTTCTCGTCGGTGAACGGACCGACCTGGGTGTTGAACGAGATCTGCTGAGGGCGGCCGGGTGTGACGTACTTGTCTAGCTGGTAGCCGCCGGACTTCAACGTCTTCCACTGCACAGCAGGAACATCGTAGATGGCGCTGACCTCTCCGCTCTGCAGTGCTGCGACGCGCGTTGTCGGGTCTGCGACGAACTTCCAATCGACTTCGTTCACTCTGGCGGGACCCGTGTGCAGGGCGTTCGCCGGCGGTGAGGTGTAGTTCTTGTTTCGCTTGAGGATGATGTCTTGGCCGCGATTCCATTTGTCCACGATGAACGCGCCGGAGCCGATCGGCGCTTCGCAGTTCTGCTCCTTGGAGCGCGTCGTGAGCGCATGCTGCGACTGGATGCCGAAATAGGCCTGCGTAAGGTTGTCGGCCAGGCGAGGGTACGGCTTCGAGAGGTTGATCTGGAGGGTCAGATCGTCGATTGCCTGTGCCGATTTGTAGTATCCATCGAGCCAGACCTTGGCTGTGCTGTTGCCGCCCTTCACCCAATAGTCGAAGTTGTATGCAACTGCAGCAGCGTTGACGGGAGTGCCATCCGTGAACTTGACGTTCTTCTTGAGGCTGAAGGTCCAGGTCAAACCGTCGTTTGAGGTCTTCCACGAGTCGGCGAGCCACGGGACGACCTTGTGCTTCGCATCCAAAGACACGAGGTTGTCCAGAACCTGGTACGACAGGTATGCCTGCTCGATCCAGCCGCCGAACACGCACGCAGGCTCCTGCTGGTGCGCGTAGACGATCGTGCCGCCAGAGACTTTCTCACCGGTGGATGCGCCGGCGGTGCCGCTTGCGCACGACGTCAGGAGCAGGCTGGCAGCAATCGCGATGGCGGACGCTGCGGCGGCCGCGCGACGAGGGCGCTTGGGCAGTGGCATGAGTGGCTCCACGAAGGTCAGCGGGATTGGATGTAGAGAACGATATGCCGAGGGCGGACGCCCTCTCACGACTCGTGTCGAACAACGCAACACAACGACACCGTGCGCAACATGCTTGACGCGTGGGCCGTCATCCGCTAGCTCTGCCGACGACCGGAATTCAGGTGACACGAACCGCCGAACGGATAATCCCGCCGACACCGCGTCTCACCTGAATTCCGGTCACCGAACGCAGAATTCCAGTCACCCGAACGCGGTCGGATGCGTGTGGCTGGCCCGGGTTCGCGGGCATCTATGGCCAAGCCCGCCACTCCGAAAGGCAGGCGGATGCGTGTGGCTGGCCCGGGTTCGGCGGGCATCTATGGGCAGGCCAGCCACGCGCATCCGCCTGCCGTCAGTCACAAGACGAGGCCAGCCACGCGCATCCGCCTGCCGTCAGCCGCAAGACCAGGCCAGCCACGCGCATCCGTCTGCCGGCAGCCACACAACTGCTCAGCCGGCGTAATTCGTCAAATACCGCAGAGGCACCTCGATCGTGACCTCGGTGCCCTGCCCCATGAGGGTGTGCCAGTCGATCGTCCCGCTCAGCTCGCCCTGAATCAGCGTGCGCACGATCTGGGTGCCGAGTCCTGCGCCGACCTTGCCTTCTGGCAGCCCAGAGCCGTTGTCGACGACTTTCACGGTGAGGGTGTCGTCTTCGCGCCTGGCGATGATCTCGACCTGACCTTCGCGGCCTGACAGCCCGTGCTCGACGGCGTTGGTGACAAGCTCGGTCAGTGCAAGCGCAAGCGGCGTCGCATACTCGCTGGGAAGAACGCCGAAACTGCCAGACGATTTCGGGTGCACCGTCGTGTTGTGGCTAGACGCAACCTCGGCGATGAGCTTGAGCACCCGGTCGAACACCACGTCGAAGTCGACCCGCTGGGTGAGCCCCTCAGAGAGCGTGTCGTGCACGACGGCGATGGCAGACACCCGCCGCATCGCCTGGCTGAGCGCGTCTCGGGCTTCGTCGGAGTGCGTCCTGCGCGCTTGGATGCGCAGCAGTGACGCAACCGTCTGCAAATTGTTCTTGACCCGGTGGTGGATCTCGCGAATCGTCGCGTCCTTCGTGATGAGTTCGCGTTCTTGGTGCCGCAACTCTGTCACGTCGCGGCAGAGCACGATCGCTCCGATCCGCTCACCACGATGGCGAACGGGAATGGCTCGGAGCGAAACGGTGACGCCCCTGGCCTCGATGTCCGTTCGCCATGGCGCGCGACCGGTGACAACGAGCGGAAGCGACTCGTCGACGAGAAGTCGACCGCTCAACAGCCTGGTCGTGACCTCGGCGAGCGACTCGCCTTCGAGCTCTTCGACGAATCCCATTCGGTTGAACGCTGACAGCGCGTTCGGGCTGGCGAAGGTCGTCGTGCCGTCGACGTCCAGCCGGATGAGGCCATCGGATGCGCGCGGCGCCCCGCGTCTCGGCCCGGTCGGCGCGCCAAGGTCTGGGAAGTCACCTGTGGCGATCATGCCGAACAGGTCGTTTGCGCACGCGTTGAACGTGAGTTCCTGTCTGCTGGGTGTGCGTGCTTCGCTCAGGTTGCTGTGCCTGGTGATGATGGCGATCGGCGCGTCCGTGGTGTCTGGGCTCGTCGACGACAGTCGGCGAACGACAGGGATCGCGAGCACCCTGGTCGGCATCTCTTCGTACCAGTCGGGGGTGGAGGTGTCGACGATCTTCGCCGTTTCGAAGGCTTCTGTGACCTGCGCGCGCCACTCGGGGCGGATGGTCTGCCCAACGAAGTCGCGATAGAAGAGGGTCGCAGCGCTTGACGGGCGAAAGTGTGAGACAGCGGCGAAATCGCCGTCCTTGGTCGGCACCCAGATCACGATGTCCGCGAAAGCGAGATCGGCCAGAAGCTGGCTGTCGCCGACGAGCATGTGCAGCCAGTCGACATCCTCGCTTGTCGACCGTCCGTGGGCGATGACCAGTTCACTGAGCGTTGACACGCTCTCTAGCCTATGCGCCAAGCAGTGGGATCACGCCGCGGCGGCGCGCTCTGCGCCGACGCATCGCAGGTGCCGGAACGAGTTCGTCCTCCACGAATCGGGTCAGGGATGCCCGCAGCGCCGACTTCGGCACAGCATCCAGCAGCGTTCGCCCGGTGAGCACAGCGCCATCCACGCCGACGCGATCCTCAGGCAGTTGCGCCGCTGCCGTGATGCCACCGAACCTGGCCAGCGTTGAGGTCACCTGCCCGAACGGATTCAGCCCGACTGCGCTCGCACGCACCCTGTTGACGATCACGCTCACGCGCGTTTCCGGCACGATCTCGAGCAGGTCGACGTGCGCGCGAAGAAATCGGGACATGCCGATCGGATCCGCCAGGCCGACGGCGATCACCCGGTCGGCTGCGCGCAAGGCGGCGAGGGTGGCAGCGTTACGTCGCGGCGCGAACAGGTCGCTTGACACTTCCTCGTCGCTCTCCAGGCTGAAGCCGGTGTCGACGACCACATACTCGGCCCACAGCGCGGCAGCCGCAAGAGTTTTAGTGACCCGATCTGCCGACAACTCGGTCCAGCGCGACGGGCGTCCAATGCCGGTGAGCACCCTGAACGCGCCGCGTGCCGAGTTGTAGCTCGCACCGATCCGTTCGAGTTCGAGAGCGGTGAGACTGTCAGACGCCGCAAGCCTGCACGCGGCAGCGAAACCCGGGGCTTCATCGAGCAGCCCAAGTGCAGGAGCGATGGAACCGCCGTAGCTGTCTGCGTCCACGAGCACCACCCGGTGTCCGCACGCGGCGATCTCGGCGGCGAGATTGATCGCAACAGTCGTGCGTCCTGGAGCACCTGCCGGCCCCCACACGGCGATCGTGCGGCCAGGCTCAGGTGCAGGCCCCGGCACGGCACGTGCGATGTCTGCATGGAGGAGTCGCTCGATCTCATCCCAGCTCGCGCTGTCATCGAGCACCTCATACAGGCCGAGCGCCGCGGCGTGCCTGCGCTCGAGTTCGCCTGCTGCCAGCACGATCAGCCGCAACCCGTTTGCGTCGCATGCCGAGATCACTCTGTCGTTCAGCCGAGCCCGGCTGGCCGAGACGAGCGAGACATCCGCCCCGCCTGCTTCTGCCAACGTGATGAGTTCACCGGCCGATTGCACCCTGGAGTGCACCCGGTGTCCGGCCGCGAGGAGTTCGCCAATGATCCGATCCTCGACACGCGAGTCGAGCGCGAGCGCGATGGATGTCATTTGCCGCTCTGTTCCGCCACGTCGCCTGAGGCGACCGCGCCAGGCGTATCCGGCACCAGCGAGATGGCGTCGGCGTTGGCGATCGCCTCCAGCACGGCGGCCACCTTCTTCTTCGGAACGCGCACCTCGACGGACAGCCCGTCGCTGCTGGCGACCATCCCGTCCGCTTCGACCACCCGCACGACAGTGGCCCCGTCCACGAGCACGGCAGGAGGGTCGTAACGGTCGTGCTCGGTGCGGGTTGCAGACCAGACGTCAACGCTCGTCCCCGGCGTGACGGATGCCGCAACGTCGCCTTTGACGCGCACGACAACGCTCGTCTCGTTCTCCGCCGCCGCTGTGCCGATCGCCGACGCTGGAACGAGTTCTCCCTCAGGAACACTTCGTGTGGCGACCGCCCCATCGCCCGGCAATTCATCCGCCCCCAGATACTTGCCGCCGACCGAGCCGAGTTGCACGGAGCGCACCACGAGATCGTCCGCGCTGAAACGCTGTCCTGCCACAAGCGGATGGCGCGCCGCGTACACCTGCGTCGTGTGGTCGGCCGTGCGCACGATCGCGTACACCCCCACCACCGAAGCGATCACAAGCGCCAGGCCGATTGCGAACCGCGGATCGAAGAAGAATGGCCGCCGCGTGCGCTTCTGCTGCTGAACGGATGTCGCCATCGTGTCTCCATATCTGTCGAACTGTTTCGCCCGTCGAAACGGCCGCCTAAATTGCTAACTACCATCGTGCCGATTCTGAGCAAGCCGTGGGAAAGTTATCCACAGGCCCGTGTTCGAGGGTCTGTGCACGGGATAATCGAGACATGAACGCTGCAACTCCGGAAGACGTCGGTCGTTTCCTGACCGTCGCCGACACGGCCGAGATCCTCAATGTTGAGGCGAAGGACGTGCTTGCGCTGTTGCGAACAGGCGAATTGCCTGCGATTCAGGTCGGCAAATCGGGTCAGTGGCGCATCGAGCGGGCGGTTCTCGAGACGTACATCGAGGCCATGTACGAGGAATCCAGGCGCAAGGCGCTGTGGGAGCAGTCGGATTTCGCGAACATCCCCGAGCTCTCAGGCGGACGGATCATCAAGCCGTAAGTCAGACGCGCACGAGCAGGATCGTCTCGAGCGGGATCATCCGCTGATCGGTGACGTTCGCGGCGCGACGGCTGCTGCCGGGCTCGTGCACGGCAAGATCGAGATGGTCCCTGCCGACACGATCGATGGTGCCGTGCACGGTGCCAGAGGCGGTCACGAGTTCAAGGCTGGTGCGTCTCCTGCACAGATCGCGAAGCACAAACGGCAGCCCGATCCGGTCGATGAACCGAGCAGTGCCCGGCTGTCCGCCCGCGGCAGGCACTGGTCCTGGTTCGAGGCTGGCCTCAAGTTGTGCCGGGGTGAGCGATACGGATGCGATCGCTCCAAGCGGCAAAATGCACTGCGCAGGCGGATGCGCGCCGGACACGTCGGCGGCCAGCCAGTCTTTGCCGAAGGTCGTCGGCAGCAGCGGCATGGTGACCCCCGAGGTCAGGGTGACGCGGATCGGCGCCGATCCCCCGCCGCCGCGCGCATCCGTCAGCGCCATGATCCTGTCGCGCAGCGAGAGCCTGCCGAGTCGCAGCCGTTCTTCTTCGGCGAGCAGGTCGAGTTGCTCCGCATCGTGCTCCTGCTCGAGCTGGCTCTCGAGATCGTCGAACAAATTGTCCCAGCGCATGATGCGACCGTAGCGGACGATCGCCCATCGTCGCGTGGGTTATCCACAGGGCATGAACACCGTGGACACGCCGATCTACCACCTGCTTGAGTTACTTCCCAAGCACGCGACCCCCGCTCGGGGGTCGTCAGGAGACGCCGATCCGCTCGTGCCGCAACATTCAAGAGCTCCACTGACACAGGAGAAGTAGATGAGCAATGCAATGACGCGGCTCGCCGCTACAGAAACGCACGGCGAGGCAGCGCCTGCAACGAGGCATCAGGCGGACGAGGTTGATTTCGGCGTTCAACCAACCCGATCGGCCCACCTCCCCAACCCTGAACCGTTGCTGATCAACCTGACGCACAGCGTGCTGGAAGTACTCGCAGGCACGCGCGAACTGGATCAGCTGATTCGCTGGCTGACCAAGGATGTCTACGACATCCTCCTGAAACGCGTCGTGCTGTCCGCCAGGGCGCGCGTGGCCACCGGCAAACAGGTGCATCGACCGCGCGTCACGGTGCTGCGCACGATCATCACGCATCCGGCAGATGGCGTCGTCGAGGCCGTTGTGATCGTACGAACCCCCGTGCGCACACGCGCGATCGCCATCCGGCTCGAGGGCCTGGACAATCGCTGGAGGGCGAGCGCGATCAGCGTGCTCTGACCGCCGCGAGCCATTCCGGTGGTCGAGCGATGCCCTGACGATGCCGCCCGCTCGCGCAGCAAGCCATACCGGTGGTCGAGTAGCGAGCGCAGCGAGCGTATCGAGACCGCGTGAGCGACCTAGGGTCCGTACCGCAAACCGGGTTGCGAGGTCTCGATACGCGGCTCGCTGCGCGAGCGGCTACTCGACCACCGAATTGCGAGGTCTCTGTAATGGTTATGGCTGGTCTGGTACCGGCTGTCAGACTGGCCTTCACTGGTCGTTCTGGTGTGACTCTTTTGGTCTCTGGCCGCTCTTCGGGGTGTGTCTTGGTATCGACATGTCCGCCAGCGAGGTTCCGGT
>DATMTC010000472.1:0-4887 GCA_035565115.1 Microbacteriaceae bacterium
TTGCGGATGAAACCCAGCGCGAGGATCGACGCCTGCACCCTGGATACGGTCTCTGGCAGCACCTTCTCTGGTCGGTTCAGCACGTTGGAAACGGTGCCGACCGACACACCTGCGTGCGCGGCGACATCGCGCACACTCGACGTATTCATCCGCTCAGCCTTTGACGGCGCCGCTGGTCAATCCGGCGACGATCTGGCGGTTGAAGAAGATGTACATGATCAGGGGTGGGATGGTGATGAGCAGGATGTCCATGAACAACAGGTTGTACTGGCTCAGCGTCTGCGACTGGAAATTGAACAGGGTCAGCTGAACTGTCGCGTTATCCGACCCAGGCAGGAAGTACAGCGGGCCGGTGAAGTCGTTGAAGACCGCGACGGCCTGGACGACAACGACGGTGATCATCACAGGGCGCAGAAGCGGCACGACGACGGTGAAGAAGAGCCTGATCGGGCCAGCCCCATCGATGACGGCAGCCTCGTCGAGTTCGCGCGGAATCGTGGAGACGAACGCACGGAACAGCAGGATGCAAAACGACAGTCCGAACGTCGCCTCGACCAGGATCATCCCCGGCATGGTTTTGAACAGCCCCAACCCCTGCAGCACCCAGATCGTGGGGACGACGGCAGGGGGAACGATGAGGCCGGCGAGCACGAAGAAGTTGATGATGGGGTTCAGTCTGGTCTTCTTACGGGAGAGCACGTAGCCGACCATCGCCGCGAAGACCACCATGATGATGACGCTCGTGATCGTCAACACTGCGCTGTTGATGAATGCGCGCAGGATCATGCCGTCGTTGGTGGTGAGCACGTCGACCAGGTTCTGCCAGATGACCCAGTTCGTCGGCAATGCGAAGCTGAACTCGCCTGCCTCCGCCGGTGTCTTCGCCGCTTGCAACACGATGAACGTGAACGGAACGAGGAAGACTCCGAACGAGACGATGATGGCGATCGCGCTGACTGTGATGCGCTGAGTGCGTCTCATGCGTCCACCTCCTTACGGTTCAAGAGTCTGGTGACGGGGATCATGATCGCGGTCACCACGATGAACAAGATCACGTTGCCCGCGGTTGAGAGTCCGTAGAACCCGGCCTGGTACTGCTTGTAAATGACGGACGCGATCACATCGCTCGTGAACCCCGGGCCGCCTTTGGTCATCGCCCAGATCAGGTCGAACGAACGCAGCCCGCCGATCAGCGAGAGGATGATGACGGTTCCCATCGCGGGGCGCGAAAGCGGCAAGGTGATGGATTTGAATATGGACCAGGATCCCGCGCCGTCTACCCTGGCTGCTTCGAAATACTCTTGTGGAATCGCGACGATGCCCGCGATGAAGATCAGGGTCGCGATCCCGACGCCTTTCCAGACGTCGACTCCCGCTACCGTCAAGAGTGCAATGTGCGGATCGGTCAACCATCCTGGCCCCGTGATTCCGAACACGTTCTTCAGCACGCCGTTGACGATGCCGTGATAGGGGTCGAGCAGGGCTTTGAATGTGAGACCGACCCCGATCGTCGAGACCAGCACAGGAAAGAAGACAACGGCACGAAGGTACCCGCGTCCGAGCAGCGGCGATGTGAGAAGAATCGCCAGTGCGAGCCCGAGCACGACCTTGGCCGCCGAGGTGACGAACCCGTAGATGAAGGTGTTGATGAAACCCTGGTACAGCTGCGGGTCCTGAAAGAACTCGACGAAGTTCCCGAACCCGATGAATGTGGTCGTGAACAGCGACCACCTGGTGAGTGCGAAATAGAACGACGCGAACGTGGGCACTGCGAAGAACACCACGTACATCGCCGTAGCCGGAATGTAGAACCACGATGGGTAGAACGACTTCATCTTGCTCCGGATCACGCGGGTGCCCGGCTTGGTCGCTACCGGCGGCAATGCCGTGGTCGTTGACATGCTTTTTACTCCTCGTCGAGTACGGGGTCGTCGAGTTTGCGGTCGTCGTACACGAGACTGACCGGGCCAGGGCCGACAGCGACGACTCGCCGCCGGCCCCGCTCTGAATGATCCGAACGCGTCTTCACGCTGCCGGGACTACCAGCCCTTCAGACCCAGCTGCTGAGCCTGCTTCTTGACATCCTGATCGTAGAGCGCTGCCCCCTGTTTCGCGGTGCTGATCCCCGACCCGACCTGCACGGTGATGTTCTCGAGGTTCGGGCCCTTGATCGGGGAGAGAAACTCAAGCGCGGGCGCTGTCTTGCCCGACTTGAAGTACTTGTCCATATCGGTGATCAGCGCTGGCACATTCGATGGCAGTTTGCATGCGCTCGTGACGTACGGCCCAGAGGGCAGCAGGTCCTTGTTCTGCACGTCGCATCCGGCGGAGCTGTTCGCAAACGCGACGAATTTCTTGGCAGCTGCGAGCTTGTCGCCGGTCGTCGTCTTGGCGATGTACAGTGCACCCGGCTGCCAGACGGTCAATTGGGTGTCGGATGCGTTGTCGGCCGGCAACGCGAACACGCCGACGTCATTGACCTTGTCTGGTTGGTTCTGCTGGATGGTCGCGATCGTTCCGGTGAGCATCGGATACTGTGCTCCGGTGCCGTCGGCGAGCATTTTCAGGCCCTGCACGTTGGTGATCGAGGCGTAGTCCTTGTTGAACAGGTCGGCCTTGAACGCATCCTCCTGATGCTGGAAGCCTTCGAGGGCCGGTGGGTCGACGTACTTTACCTTGTTGGCGGTGTAGTCCTTGGCCCAGTTTGGGTCGGCCTTCAAAACGTTCGCGAAGTCGCCCAGAACGAACAGCTGGCTCGTCCAGGTGTCACCGTAGGTCTGGATGATCGGGGCGACGCCGGGATCGGAGCTCTTGATCTTCTCACTGTTGGCCATAAACTCGCTCCACGAGGTCGGCATCGACAACCCGAGCTTCTCGTAGACCTTCTTGTTGTACATGACGGCACCGCCCTGCGACGTGCCAAGCGGAGCGCCGTACAGACCCTTGTCAGTGCTGACGACTGCCTTGAAGTCTTTCGTCAGGTCCTTCACCCACGATTGATCCGAAAGGTCGACGAGCTGCGTGTCTGGATGGAGTGCATCCAAAAGCGATCCCGAGTTGTAGCTGAAGACATCGTCCATGCTGCCAGTCGACAACTTGGTCTTCATGAGGTTGTCGCCCTCGGTGCCTGCCGGCTGAGTGTCGAGCTTCACCGTGATGTTCGGGTTCGCCTTTTCGAACGCCGCAATGAGGTCTTTCGCCGTCTTGGGGTTCGGTGCGTTGTTCTGTGTGAGAAAGGTGATCGTGACCTTGCCTCCGCTGTCGCCGCCTCCGCCGCTCAAACACGCAGCGAGCGAACTGGCGACAAGAGCAAGGCCGCCCGCGGCAAGCGCGAAACGCACCGCTGACTTTCGTGTGAACATTCTTTACCTCCCTGTAAAGAGACGCTGACACCAGCATTGGTGCCCAGCATTGAAACCATTCACTTGCGCCACGGTAAGTCAAAAGGTCCTCAGAAGTCAAACATTCGCTGTAACGGTTCAATAACACAACCGAGTGGCGAATGCGCAAGCATTTCCATGTAAACAGTGCTCTGAACGAATGGCCTGTCGCGGGGTGCCGAAAATTTACATTGACACAGTGAAGCGCTTCAATCTATCGTGTACGAACGTCGGTAGGCCTCCGGGTAATCGGGGCAATTGAAACGATTGAATTTTCGGACATGTACGCGAGGTGGATTCACAAATGAAACACCACGATGACGCGCTCGAGCGGTTCGTGGCACGAGCGGCGCAGGACATCGACGTGCTGGCCGTGATCGTCAGCGGATCGTTATCGCGCGGAACGGAGCGTGCCGACTCCGACATCGACCTGTACGTGGTGGTCACAGAAGAGCGTTGGGCGGACGCATTCGAGCGTCATCGACTCATGTATGTCGAACGGAAGGGGGCAGGTTATCCTGGCGGCTATTTCGACATCAAGCTCGCCACGCTCTCCTACCTGGACGACGCGGCCGTGCGCGGCGATGATCCCGTGCGCGACAGTTTCGCCCGCGCACGAGTCGCATACAGCCGCGTGCCCGACCTGGCGGATACACTCGCGCGCATCGCGGTCGTGCCAGAAGAGCAATGGCAGAAGCGGATGGCTTCACACCTCGCTCAGGCGCGACTCCACGGCGGCTACTTTCTCGTGCAGGGGCTCACCCACGGCGATGAACTCCTCACGGCTCATGCGGCCGTACATCTGGCGACCGCGGCATGCCGCGCGCTGCTCGCCCGTGACCGCGTTCTATATGCGGGGCCAAAATATCTAAGGTCGGCGGTCGCCGGCCTTGAGAACAAACCTGACGGATTCGACGCGGCGATCACGGCACTCGTTCATGAGCCAACGATCGCGCGCGGGCGAGCAGTGTTGGAACTGCTCGAGAGTGCCGCAGACTGGCCGCTGAGCGAGGAGGAGACGCTTTCGACGTTCGTTCTCGAAAACGAACTCGCCTGGCGATACCGCGAGCCACCACCCGAGTACCGCTGAGACGAACCGTTCGCGCTGATGCGGATGCCGCGGCGATGTTGAGCCGCGCTATCTGCGCGGCTCAAATCGAGTCGGCTGATGCGTGCGCGCCACCAGGCTACGCAACGTTTCCAAATCGCCGTCGACGAAACCCACCGATCTGGCCTGCACCAGCACATTTCCGATGGCTGTCGCCTCGACCGGTCCGGCAAGCACAGGCAACCCGGCGCGATCCGCTGTCAACTGGCAGAGCAGGTGGTTCAGTGAGCCGCCGCCCACCATGTGGATCACCCGCACCGACGTGCCGGACAAGCGCGCCGCAGTGTGCACGGCGTCTGCAAACGCGGCAGCGAGCGACTCGAGGATGCTCCTTGCGAACGTCACCGGCGCATGCGGCACTGGCTGGTCGTGTTCACGGCACCATTCGGCGATCCGCTC
>DATMTC010000473.1:0-2869 GCA_035565115.1 Microbacteriaceae bacterium
CTCGCGGTGTGGCAGTGAGCGGGAAAGCGGCGCAGTATCGCGGTCGCCTGCGCGAAGCGGTGCGCACCCTGGCTCCCGGATACTTCGCGCTCGTCATGGCCACAGGCATCATCTCGATCGGTCTGCGGCTGGAAGACTTCATGCTGCTGTCCAACGTGCTGTTGGTCATCGGTTCGGCGAGCTACCTGCTGTTGATCGCGCTCACCCTGTGGCGGATCATCGCCTTCAGCACGGCCGTTGCGAAGGACGTCAAAGATCCGGCGACCGCGTTCGGCTTCTTCACGTTCGTCGCTGCAACGAACGTGCTCGGCGCGCGGCTCGCAATGGACTGGGGTGTGCTGATTCCGACCGTATTGCTCGCACTTTCCGGCGTCACCTGGATCGTCTCCGGCTACGCGATCCCGTGGGCGGTGATGCTGGGCAGGCAGGCGAAGCCGGTGTTGCGTGACGTGAACGGCACGTGGTTCATCTGGGCGGTGGCCAGCCAGTCGCTCGCAGTACTGTCGGCAGCGCTCGAGCCGCTGCTCACCGGCATCCGTGACCTGCTGTCGGTGGTCGCGATCGTGTCGTGGAGCGTCGGGCTGATCCTGTATGCGGTGATCGGCATATCCGTGATCGTGCGGTTGCTGACGCACGGAATCGCGCCGGAGGAGTTCGGGCCGGCGTACTGGGTCGCGATGGGTGCCGCAGCAATCACCGTGCTCGCAGGATCACGGATCGTCGAGATGCTCGATACGCCCATGGTGAGCGTGACGCGCGGCATCGTGGCCGGCGGCTCAGCCGTTCTCTGGTCGTTCGCAAGTTGGCTGATCCCTGTGCTGGTCGCCATCGGCTGGTGGCGCCATGTTCGGCACCGTATTCGCCTCGCATACTCACCGGATCTGTGGGGGATCGTGTTCCCGCTCGGCATGTATGCCGTTGCAGGCATCTATCTCGGGCAGGCCGACCATCTGCCGCTCGTCGGCGCCATCGGCAGCGTCTTTCTCTGGGTGGCAGTCGCATCCTGGCTCGCTACTTTCGTGGCCATGTTCCTCGCGCCTGTCCTGCCACCATCCCCTCGTCGCAACTCACGGGAATGAGGGCGACCAGCGGGCCTCACGCAGATCGACACGATAGGTCAGCTCGATGCCGGTGCGCGCCGAGTCGTCTGCGTTCAAACCGCGCAGCGGCGTGCCCTCTTCGCGGTAGTGCTCAAGGGCGCGTCCCTCGTGGCAGACAGGCGGATGCCCACTGGCCCTGATCACCCGCCACCACGGCACATCCGACCCGTAGCGAGCCATGATCTGCCCCACGACGCGGGCGCCACGAGAACCGAGCGTCGCTGCCACGTCGCCATAGGTCATCACGCGGCCGGAAGGGATGTCAGCGACGAGCTCGAGCACGCTTTCGACGAAGGAGTCGACCGGCTCTGGCGCATCGCCGCCCGCGTTCACAGGTCGAGCGCGCCGACGACCTCGCCGTATTGGGTTTCGCCGACGGGAACAAAACCCATGCGCAGGAAGAAGGCCTCTGGGCCGAGCTCGCCAGGCTCCCAGATCACGTACAGCCGCTTCTGCGCGCGTGCACGTGCCTCGTCGGCCAGTGCTGCGACCGCGAACTTGCCCACACCGCGTCCCTGGTCGTTCGCATCCACGTTGATGCGCCAGAGGATCGACTTGAATTCTTCGCTGTCTGCTTCGCTGTCGAAGCTGCCCATGATGAAAGCAACCACTTCATCGCCGTCGACGATCACGCGTTGCCAGGTCGTCGCAGGATTGTTGACCGCTGCTGCTGCCGCGTACGACACCGGAGCGACGAACTGCTCTTGCCCCGGTTTGAGCGTCAAAGCATTCGCAGCAGCGATGTTCGACGCAGACAGTTCCACAACTCGCAACTCAGCCATGGCACCAGAGTATCCCGGGCGCGGCTTCCGCTGGTAGCCGGCCTCTGACCAGCGCCGGACTTCCGCGCGATGAGTGCCCTGTCGTCCGGTATCTTAGACGTGGGAGATCCCCGGCACTTTTCCACGTATCGCAGGAGGCCGCCACCGCATGGCCAAAATCATCTACACCCACACCGACGAGGCGCCGTTGCTGGCGACGTATTCCTTCCTTCCAATCATCCAGGCATACGCCTCGAGCGCCGGTGTGGATGTGGAAACGCGCGACATCTCGCTCGCGGGCCGCATCATCGCAGCGTTCCCCGAGTACCTCGCAGACGACCAGCGGATACCGGATGCTCTGACCGAGCTCGCAGAGTTGACCGCCAGCCCAGAGGCCAACATCATCAAGTTGCCCAACATCTCCGCCTCGGTGCCCCAGATCAAGGCGGCAGTTGCCGAACTGCAGGCGAAGGGCTACGCACTCCCCGACTACCCGGATGACCCGACCACAGACGATGAGCGAGACATCCGGACTCGCTACGACCGGGTTAAGGGCAGCGCGGTCAACCCGGTGTTGCGGCAAGGAAACTCTGACCGCCGTGCTCCTGCATCTGTCAAGAATTACGCGCGTCGGCATCCGCACTCGATGGGCGCGTGGAGCAGCCAGTCGAAGACGAACGTTGCCCACATGACCACGGGTGACTTCCGTGCCAATGAGAAGTCGGTCGTGCTCGAGCACGACGACACGCTGCAGATCCGGCACGTGTCGGGCGATGGGCGCACCACCGTGTTGAAAGACGGCATTTCTGTGCTTGAGGGTGAAGTCGTCGACGCCACCGTCATGCGGGTGGCCGCCCTTGAGGAATTCCTCACGCAACAGATCGCCGCGGCGAAGGATGCCGGCGTGCTGTTCTCCGTGCACCTCAAGGCCACCATGATGAAGGTCTCGGACCCGATCATTTTCGGCCACGTCGTGCGCGCGTTCTTCCCCGAGCTGTTCGAGCGTTA
>DATMTC010000474.1:0-2643 GCA_035565115.1 Microbacteriaceae bacterium
CCGTGCCTCGGACGCACTCGCAGCCGCCCCCGCTGCCGGCGCCGGCCCCGCTCATGCTCTCGGCCCCGTGCAGCTGAACCTCGCCTTCCGCGATCCTCTGTCTTCTCCTGCACCCGATCTGCGCCACTTGCTGGCTTCTGCGCCAGCAGAAGTGGCGCAGAACGCGGGAACTGGCGCCGTTCGTGCGGCGGAGACGCTCGGTCCTGGCATCCGCACTGTCGTGATCGCAGGACACGGCGCAGGTGCCGAGGCCGAAGCGCTTGCCCGTTCCAGCGGATGGCCGCTTCTCGCCGAGGTGTCAAGCGGCGCCAGGTTCGGCCCGCAACTGGTCGTCGCATATCGCCAACTGCTTGCTGACGACGATTTCGGTGGTCGCGTTGAGCGCGCGATCGTGTTCGGGCATCCGACGCTCAGCCGCGAAGTTCCTGCACTGCTGCAACGAGCGGATGTCGAGACCATCGTCGTGACCCCGCACGACGGCGAGTATTACAACCCTGGACATCGTGCCAGGGCCGTGGCTGCCGTTCGCGTCAGCGCCGAAACCGACCCATCGGCTCGCGAGGCGCGCGAATGGGCGGGGCGCTGGGTTTTCGCAAGCCGCGCACTGGTGGATGCTGCGACCGCGGGCGATGCGGATTTAGCGGCCCCTGATGTCGAAGCAGGCCGGTCGCATGAACCATCGGAGCGTCTCGCATTTGCCCGCGCGGAGCTGGCGGCAGTGCGCGCCCCGATCACCAGGCGGATGCTGGCAGAGGCACTGTGGCGCTTCACCTGGCCGCACGACCGGCTTGTGCTCGGCGCATCCAGGCTGATCAGGGACGCGGACCGGAGCGTCCCTGGCAAGAACATTCGGGTGCACGCCAATCGCGGTCTCGCGGGTATCGATGGCACGATCTCCACAGCTGTCGGTATCGCGCTGGCGGCAGCGACCGAGGCAGCAGCATCCGGTGTCACCCGAGTGCTGCTCGGCGACCTTGCCCTTCTGCACGACGCAGGGGCGCTGCTCTTCGGTGCGGGTGAGGAGCGCCCGCGCATCCAGCTCGTTGTCGGAAACGACAATGGCGGCACCATTTTCGACGGGCTTGAGGTGGCGTTCTCCGCGCCACGTGAAGCGTTCGATCGCGTGCTGCTGACCGGGCAGAACGTCGATATCGCATCGCTGGCTGCGGCGTACGGCTGGCAGTATGCGCGTGCGACCACCCGCGGGGAGCTCGATCAGGCGCTGTCCGGTCCGATCGACGGGCCTAGCGTGCTCGAGGTGCCACTGCCAAGATAAGGCAGGCGCAGCTAAGGCAAGCACGGCGCACGTCGAGGAGGACGCATGTCAGACAAGTCGGGTTCGTGGACTCACGAGCCAGCGAGCAGCCTGCGGGTCGGTGCCGGTTTCGTGCTGGCCGATGCGCAGACGGATGCCCAGCCGGGCTTCACCGGCGACAAGCACGACGGGGCGCGTGCTCTCGCCGAGGAAGCCGCAACACTTGCCGAGCTGCAGGAACGCCTGTTCGCATCGAGTGTCGGCGGCGGAACACGCTCGGTTCTGCTGGTCTTGCAGGCGATGGATTCGGCAGGCAAGGGCGGCATCGTCGGGCATGTCGTCGGTGCGGTGAATCCGATGGGAGTCGAGTACACCGCGTTCAAGAAGCCGACTCAGCAGGAACTCGCGCACGACTTTCTGTGGCGCGTGCGCAACGTGGTACCAGGGCACGGCATGATCGGTGTCTTCGACCGTTCTCACTATGAGGATGTGCTGATCGGGCGGGTGCGGCAGCTGGCAGAGCCGAAGGAGATCGAGCGCAGGTACGGTGCGATCAACGACTTCGAGCGTGAACTGACAGACGCGGGCACTTCGATCGTGAAGGTGATGCTGCACCTGGGCCGCGACGAGCAGAAGAAGCGACTGCAAGCGCGGCTGGATCGTCCAGACAAGCACTGGAAATACAACCCTGGCGACGTTGACGAGCGCTTGCTCTGGAACGACTATCAGGATGCCTACCAGATCGTGCTCGATCGAACCTCGACCGACCATGCGCCATGGTTCGTGGTGCCAGCAGACAAGAAGTGGTACGCCAGGCTGGTCGTGCAGCGCTTGTTGGTCGGTGCACTGACCGAGTTCAAGCTCGGCTGGCCGATCGCCGACTTCGACGTCGAAGGGGAGAAGGCGCGGCTGGCGGCATCCTGATCCGCGCCGGTGGTCGAGTAGCGAGACCACGGAATGCTCCCAGCCCCGGTGGTCGAGTAGCGAGCGCTAGCGAGCGTATCGAGACCCCGCGAGCGTCCTTGGGTCCGTACCGCAGACGGGGTTGCGGGGTCTCGATACGCGGCTCGCTGCGCGAGCAGCTACTCGACCACCGGGACGGTCAGACCCGGTGATCGAGTAGCGAGCGAAGCGAGCGTATCGAGACCTCGCGAGCAACCTTCGGGTCCGTACCGCAGACCGGCTTGCCGGGTCTCGATACGCGGCTCGCTTCGCGAGCAGCTACTCGACCACCGGAACGGTGAGATCCGGTGGTCGAGTAGCGAGCGTATCGAGACCTCGCGAGCAACCTTCGGATCCGTACCGCAGACCGGCTTGCCAGGTCTCGATACGCAGCTCGCTGCGCGAGCAACTACTCGACCACCGAAACGGTCAGACCCGGTGGTCGA
>DATMTC010000475.1:0-10684 GCA_035565115.1 Microbacteriaceae bacterium
GTTCGTACGACTGGGCATTGCCGCCTGCTCTCTCGCGGTGCTGACCGGCGTAGCAACGCTGCCAGCGGCCGCACATCCGGCACTGTCAGCACGCGAGGCATCCGCTGCAGCCACAGCCAAGCCGAAACCGCACGACGTCCCGTTGGCCGGCACATTCGCATACCACGCGTTCGACCTGCCGTCAGAGCCGCTCATCCACGGCGCCATTCACGCGGTCGTGCGCATCCCAGGCGGAACCGCCGTCTTCTACTCGGTCGGCGGACCCGGCAACGACTCAGGTGCAACCATGCCCCACATCCGCCTGTCGAGCCTCTACGACCCGATGGCCGCGTGGGCAGTCGGCATCGTCGACGCGAAAGACATGACGTACTACATCCCTTTGGCCACGGCCGCACGCGATTGCCTCTGCAGCGACGTCTCCGATATCTCGGTCACGCACGCCACACCCAACGTCGGCTGGGCGGTGCTTCCACCACTGCCCAAACGACTCACTCACGTGACGGTCTCGTTCGGCTATGGCACGCAGATTACAAACGTCCCAGTGACCACAACGCTGCCGAAACCGATCGTCGACAAGCCGGCGGTGACACTCAACAACGGATGGCCGAAGCTCCCGAACACGGCGACCATCAAGGCCGCGGATGCCGCAGCATCCACTCGGCCGCTCACCAGCAATGTCGCGGATCCCGAAGCAACCACGCATCAAAGCGACACAAGCGTATCGATCGCACTCAACGCTGATGTGCTCTTCGCTGTCGACCAGTCCGATCTGTCGCCTCAAGCGCAGCAGACGTTGCAAGACACCGCTGCGAACATCAACAAGAATGCCCACGGAACGGTGTCGATCGTCGGTTACACGGACGACACCGGAACGGCCGCGCACAATCAGACGCTCTCCGAGGCGCGCGCACAGTCTGTGTTGAACGCGCTGCAGCCGCTGGTGACCAACGCAGACGTGACTCTGCAGGCATCCGGAATGGGAGAACAAGACCCGGTCGCAGACAATGGCACGGATGCCGGCAGGCAGCTTAACCGGCGGGTAACGGTGACGATGTCGACGAAGGAGGCGAAGTAATGCGCACCACTACAACGTCGCGACGCGGTGCAGGGCGGATGCGCCTGGTCGCCGTGTGCGCCGGAGCAATTGCGCTGACCGGAATGTCGCTTGCCGGCTGCACGACGCCGGCCGCACACCACGCTCGCGCGACGCCGTCGGCATCCGCTCATGACGGCGCGTTGTCTGCGAAAGCTGTGATCAAGAAGATCATGGCGTCGAGCGACAAGGCGAAAGCTATCGCGTCAGCGAAAGGGACGATTGACGCGGGCGGCGCAACTACGGCGTCGGCCGTCGTCGCGGATGTTCTCAAGGTCGATCGGATGCCGGACTCAACGGTGCTGACCTGGCGTCTGAAGAGCGCGGACGGAGGCACCGTGCCCACGAATTCGTTCCAATTGTCGAAGCCGCCGTTCCTCGACACCCGCTACGTCGGGTTGATCGACGCTTCGACGAAGAAGACGTATTTCGCGTACACGTACGCCCCGGCCAAACAGGTGGATGGAGCCGATACCGCGTGCCTGTGTTCCGGCATCCCAGACCAAGTTGGCGGCGACGGGACGGTGATGCACTCCGTGATGCCACCACTGCCGTCGTCGCTCACGGCGGTCGACGTCACCATCCCGGGCTTCGACACGATCACCGGTGTGAAAGTCGCAGACGGGTGACCTGCGGCTGAGAGCGCGTTGCGTTCCAATCCCGTTTCAGCGATTCTGCCCACTTCAAGTGGGCAGGTTCGCTGAAACGGGATTGGAATCGGATGCTGCGGTCAGCGCGCAGAAGGGCAGCACACGCGCACACGCGCAGACCGACTCAGACGGGCCAGTCCGCCACGAGGTGCTCAGCGACACGGAACGCATTCGCCACGATCGTGAGCGTCGGATTCACGCTGCCGTTTGTCGGATGCAGCGACGAGTCGCACACGACCACCCGGCTGGCACCGTGCACGCGACCCCACGGATCCGTCGCAGACGCTGCAGGGTCGAAGCCCATCCGTGCGGTGCCGCACGAGTGCTCCCCGGCAGCAGACGCCGTCGCCGTGCCGACCTGCCGCCGCACATCACGCGCACCAGCAGCCTCGAGCCACTGCGCACCCGCGCGCGCCATCCCGTCTTCCACCTCGTGCGAAGCCCAGTGCACGTTCTTGCGCAGCGCGGCACCGGGCCGGCCCCATCGGTCACGCACGCTGCTCGCCAGTGTCACCCGCGAGGTCGGCATCGGAATCTCCTGGCCCATACCGAATACCCCGAATGCCCGTGCGCGATCGCCGCGCATCCACTCCTTGTGAGCAGCGCCCCATGCCGGAACGCCAGGCATCGACGGCGATGAGGCGGAGGTCAGGGGGAGCAGGCTCATCAGGTCGACAATGACGCCGCCACCCCACGGAATGCTGTCGGCGTGCACGTGGTCGAGGGTCGCAATCGAATGCCCTGGCCCGACGAACTGCTTCACGGGCGAACCAACGGTTCCGAGCATCGTCACGAACCGGTGGTCGTGCAGGTGCCTGCCCATGACGTCGTTCCCGATGCCGCTCGCCAGCAGCAGCCGCGGTGTCTCGACCGCACCAGCGCTGACTACCACAACGTCGGCACGCACGGTCAGCTCGATCGGCCGAACAGTCGCATCCGCCATGATCGTGACCGATGCGCCGTGAGCGCCATCGCACACCTCGATGGCCTCTGCGTCGTAAATCACATCGCACAGTCCGGTGGCCACCGCGCGCGGGATGAACGTGTTGTGCGACCCATTCTTCGCGTTCACGGGGCACGCGTGCCCAACGCACTGCGGACACCGCACGCACGCGGGCCGGCCATCGTGCGGAACGCTGTTGATCGCCAGCGGGATCGGTCCCCAGCCCCAGCCGAGCGCATCCGCAGCAGCACCCAACAGTTCGCGGGCAGGTTCGGTCCCCATAGCCGGCATCGGATAGCCGGCCGAGCGCGGAGTGCGCCCGGTCAGGCCGCCCTCTTCGCCAGAAACGCCGAGCTCCTGCTCTGCGCGCGAATAATACGGCTCCATTTCGTCGTAATCGACGGGCCAATCCGCAAGGGATGCTCCGTCGGGGTTGCCGTACACGCTCGCCATGCGAAAGTCATCTGGCATGAAGCGCCACGCCATTCCCTGCCACACGCGGGTTCCGCCGCCGAAAGCATCCGCATTCAACCCGTACAGCGCGGCGTCGCCGTCCCCGTCGACGACGATCTCGTTGTCGCCGTTCTTGTCAACACCGACGAGCGCGACACGCGGATGCCCCGCACCGGGCCCGACCGACGACGCATAGACGGCGTTGCGCTTGCCGTGCAGGTGGTCTCCCCGCAGCGCGGCATTCGACAGTTGCGGAGCACGCTCGACCAGCAGCACACGTTTGCCCGCCTGTGTGAGCACCTGCGCTGCTACGCCGCCGCCAGGGCCGCTGCCGATGATGACCGCATCGTATTCGCGCGCGACCTGGTCGGGGCGCACGCCTGGGATCACCTCAGGTTCGACCGGCGTTACGCGTTCCGGAATCGCACGGAACCCCACCATCGGCAACCCGATCGGCGTGCGTTGCTCAGCAGCAGACGACGATGACGCGTAATAGCCTTCCCAACAGATCCGGCGCAACGCGGCGAACTCGGCTGCCGACGCTCCACCGGCCGCATCCAGAGACTCGAGCACCGCGTCCTGCTCGGCGTCGCCCATTGTGGCGAACGACGGCGAGCCGGATGCGGTCGCCAGACCATCCAACCGTTTGTCGAGCGACTGCAACAGGTCGCTTGCCCAACGCAGATCATGACGGGCAGTTGCGAGGTATGCGCCGACGCCGCCCTCCCATCCGCCCGGCCACGAATCAGCAGGAATCACCCTGTTGATCGCAGCGCGGATGGCCGGGGTGGCAAGCGTCAGCGCGGCAAGCGCCGGTTCTGATGAGCTGGAAGGCGCGGGCTTATCGCCCGGCAAGCGACCCTCCGATTCCTCCGACGCTGAAGTACTTGTTCAGAACGGCGAAGATGATGATCGGGGGAGCCATCATGATCACGGCGACGGCCATGACAAGGCCCCAGTTGGTTTGGTTCTGCTGGAAGAAGGTCTGCAACCCGATCTGCAGCGTGTAGTTGTCGTCGGAGCGCAGGAACACGACGGCCACGAGATAGTCGTTCCAGGCGAGCAGGAACGAGAAGATCGCGGTCGAGAGGATGCCTGGCAGCGAGTTGCGCAGAACGATGCGGGTGAAGCTGCCGAATACGCTGGTTCCGTCCATCCACGCCGCTTCTTCGAGCGTGATGGGGATGGAGTCGAAGTACGCCGCCATCATCCACACGGCAACCGACATGGTGGAGCCGACGTAGATGATGGTGACGCCCGTGAGGTTGTCGACGAGCCCGATCTGGGCGAACAGGATGAACAGCGGGATCACCGCGGTGACAACGGGCAGGGACTGCACGATGAACAGGATCAGCGAATATCCGGAGACCGCTTTGCTTCGTCCTCTGGAGAGCACGTAGCCGGCAGGTGCCGCGACGGCGACGGCGACGACCACGGTCACCAACGTGACGATCAGGCTGTTCTTCAGCCAGGTGCCCACGTTGGTTTCACTGAAGACCAGCCCGAAGTTCTCGATCGTCCAACCCGTTGCCTTGCTGCCAAGCGATGGCTGCAGCGACAGGATGAAGACCGCGAGGATCGGGCCGAGCACGAGGCCGGTGATGATCAGGACGATCACAAGCCTCCACCATTTGCCGCGCTGCTCAGCCTGTGACAGGGTGCGGCGTTTACCACCGGTGACGCCGACCTGGAGCTTGCCGGTGATCGGGACGTCAGTTGTTTCGGTGCTCATTCGATGTTCACCTTTCGGATCTGGCGGTAAAGCAACGTAGCGATAACCACGAGCACAAGCGTCATGATGAACGCGATTGCGACACCGGGGCCGGTCTGGAAGTTCTGGAACACGGTGCTATATGCCAGGACGACAAGCGACTGGGTGGCGTTGACGGGGCCACCTCCGGTGAGAAGGAAGATGGTCGGGAAGTCGTTCACGCAGAAGATCGTCATCAGGATCCAGCTGATGTATGTGGACCTGGAGATCATCGGCAGCGTGATCTGGCGGAAGGTCTGCCAGCTCGTTGCGCCGTCGACCTTGGATGCTTCATACACGTTGACGTCGACGGATGCCAGTGCTGAAGACATCATCATCATCATGAACGGGAAGCTGATCCACACCTTGAATACGCACACCGTGATCTGTGCGAGCACCGGGTCGGCCAAGAACAGTACGTTGCCGAAGCCGAGTGCGTGGAACAGGATGGGCAGCGGGGACTGCGGGGTCGCGACCAGCCAGTTCCATGAGGTCGCAGACACCACAACAGGCACAACCCACGGCAGAAGCAGCAAAACCTTGAACAGTCCGTTCGCCGGGATGCGGGTGCGCAGGAACAGCGCAAGCCCGAGCCCGACGGCCCAGCTGCCGAAAACACCGGTGATGGTGAAGATCAGGGTGAACCAGGCCGAATGCCAGAATGCTGGCGTCTGAACGACGTTGATGTAGTTCGCGAAACCCACGAAATCGCCTGCTGACAGCAGGTCGCCGTTGCGCAACGACTGCAGCCCGGCGTAAATCACGGGATACAGGTTCAGCAGAATCAGCAGGATCAATGATGGCAGTGCAAACAGCAAAAGAACTCGCGCGTGCGAGTTTCTTTTCTTGCCGCCACGGGCGCTGGGGGAACGCCCCGATCCGGCGACACCTACGCCCCTACGCGCTTTCTTCAGCGCTCCGGCCACGGACTCGGTCGACATGTACTTCTCCTTCGAAGGGGATCGCGCTGGGTAGAGCGCTTTGCGGAAAACGGGTGGGCCCGGCGTCAGCTCGGACCCACCCGGTTCGGCTTGCTACTTCATCAAACCTTCGATGGAGGTCTGCAACTTCGTGAGAGCACTCTTGGCGTCGACCTTGCCACCGAGGATCGACTGTGTGAAGTCGAGCATCGGGGCGGTGCCGTCAACCGTGTTCGCGATGTTGTAGAACAGGCCGGATCCGCCTGGCGCTGCCCACGTCTTCAGGATGGGCTGCCAATCCTTGAGGATCTTGACATTGTTGGCGTCTGCCTTGAACTCGCTGGTGTCGGCAATCGACTTCAGCGGGGGAAGGCCGATACCGGTGTTCTTGGTCCACAGCGGCGACATGTTCTTGTAGTAATACGTGAGGAACGCCTCCGAGCCCTTCTGGCTTGGGGTGTTCTTGTACATCATGATGTTGTTCGGGAAGTACAGTCCACCCTTCTTGCCCGTCGGGCTGGTGAGCGGGTCGCCCACAACCAGGTCGCTTGAAACATCGCCGACTGCTCCGGCGGGCAGGCCAGCGCCGTCCCAGCCGAAGCCGAACTTCTTCGCCTTCCACTGCGACTGCACGTTCGCGCTTGTGTACGTGGCAGCTGCCGGGTCGCTGTACCCAGCCTTGACGAGTTCAAGGATGAACTCCATGGCCTGGATGTTCTCCGGTGTGACGCAGTCCGGCTTCTTGTCAGCGTTGAACAGGCCGCCACCGTTGTTGATCATGAACGCGGTGAGGATGTGACTTCCGGTGAAGCTACCTGCACCTGATCCGAGGCCGAAGCCGTACACGCCGATCTTCTTGAGCGCTGCACACACGTTCATGTACTCGTCCCAGGTCTTCGGTGACTCGACACCGGCCTGCTGCATCAGCGTCTTGTTGTACCACGAGATGCGAACGTCAAGGTTGTACGGCACCGCCGCGTAGCCCTTGTCGGTCTTCATCGCGTCGATCAAGCCTGGAAGGAAGTCGTCGTAGAGACCGTTGCTCTTCCAACTGTCGAGCAGGTTGTCCGCGTAGGCAATCTTGCCCTGCTGAGCGAACTGGAACGCCTGAGTTCCACCACCGGAGCTCACTGCTGGGCCGGTGTTGGATGCGACAGCAGACGAGAAGGTCTGGGTGAAGTTCGCCCACTGGATCTCCTGGTACTTAGCCGAAGGCAAACCGCTCTTCGGCTTGTACGCGAGAGTGATCTTCTTGTCGAGCGGGTTGAACTGCGTTCCACCCCACGGCATGTTCCAGAACTTCAGCGTTCCGCCGCCGCCACCGCCGCCGCCGCCTCCGCCGCCTGAGCACGCGGCGAGGAGCGCAGTCGCTGCTGCACCGCCCGCGACGCCGATGAAGCTGCGCCGTGTAAACGCGGCGCCTGTGGATTGAGAAGCCATGACACTATCCTTCCAGGCCACCGATGCGTATTCGGGCAGCCATGATTCGTCGTTGAATGCAAGTTATTCAAACATGCGACGCAAATATTTCGTACGTCAACGCGATCAGTATTCATCGCATCCGAGGACTTGTCAACATTCGTAACCAAGTTGAGATGAACCAGTTAAGTCCAACGGGCGTAAGGGCTGTCAGAAACGAGGATTCGTCCTGGAAGTGGAAGAATTTTGGTGACGATAGCGAAAACGTCGGTAACATGAGCGCATGACTGAGCAAAAGGTTTCGTCGCGACGCGCGACGCTCGCCGAAATTGCTCTCGACGCATCCGTGTCGATGTCGACCGTGTCAAAGGTGTTGAACGGGCGCTCCGGCGTGTCGGATCCGGTCAGGGAACGGGTCGAAGATCTTCTGCACTCATCGGGGTACAGCCGGCGCGGTGTGGAGCAGTCACACGCGAAACTTATCGAGCTGGTCTTCGCCAATGTCGACAGTGAATGGTCCCTCGAACTCATCCGCGGAGTCGATCGGGTTGCACGCGAAAACGGCATGAGCGTCGTTCTGACCGAGAGCGGTGACAGGCACTCGCCTGCGCCGGATTGGATCGACGGCGTGCTGCAACGCAGGCCAGTTGGCGTGATCCTGGTCTTCTCCGGCCTGTCGACCGACCACAAAAAGCGACTGCGCACCCGCAAGATTCCGTTCGTCGTCGTCGATCCTGCCGGAGATCCGCCGCCGGATGTCGCGTCGATCGGCTCTGCGAACTGGGCCGGCGGTTTGATGGCCACCAGGCACCTTCTCGAACTCGGGCACACGCGCATCGGCATGATCACAGGCCCAGACGACATGATGTGCTCGCGAGCGCGCGTCTCAGGGTATCGGGCCGCCCTTGACGAGGTCGGCATTGCAATCGACCCGCACCTGATCGAACCAGGGGCGTTCACCTACGCGGACGGTGTCGAGGCAGGAACGCGACTTCTTTCGCGAAGCGACCGCCCGACTGCGATCTTCACCGGCAACGATCTGCAGGCGTTCGGCGTGTACGAGGCGGCGCGTTCGCTCGGGCTTGCCGTTCCTGCTGACGTGTCAGTGGTCGGTTACGACGATATTCCACCTGCCAGGTGGATGGGGCCGCAACTGACGACAATCCGCCAGCCACTGACCGAAATGGCAGAGCAGGCAACCCGGCTCGTGCTTGCGTTGCGCGCCGACCCGCGCAGAACGGCGGCCCGCCTCGATCTGGCGACAAGCCTGGTGGTGCGAGGCAGCACCGCGGCGCCGCGGGCTGCGAAATCGAGAGAATAGTCCTATCCGTCGTTCAACCATGGCAACAAATATGCCCACAAAGGAGTCAGCAGAATGAATCGACCAACACTCGGCGTCGCCATGATCGGGTATGGGTTCATGGGTGCGGCACATTCGCAAGGCTGGCGCGTTGCCCCCAGATTCTTCGATCTGCCCGTCGAGCCGGAGATGTCTGTGATCGTCGGGCGTGACGCGTCGCGTGTCGAGGCCGCTCGCGAGAAGTTCGGCTGGAAGGCCGCCGCGACGGACTGGCGCGAGGCGATCGGCAGAGACGACATCCACGTCGTCGACATCTGCACGCCGGGAGATTCGCACGTCGACATCGCGATCGCGGCTCTCGAAGCTGGCAAGCACGTGCTGTGCGAGAAGCCGCTGGCGAACTCCGTAGAAGAGGCAGAGCGGATGACCGCAGCAGCGCAGAAAGCGGCAGAGCGCGGCGTCTTCGCCATGGTGGGCTTCAGCTACCGTCGAGTCCCAGCCATCGGCTTCGCGAAGCAGCTCATCGCGGACGGACGGCTTGGCGACATCCGCCAGGTTCGCGCCCAGTATCTGCAGGACTGGCTGGTTGACGCCGAGGGACCGATGACCTGGCGGCTCGACAAGGAGCGCGCTGGATCGGGTTCGCTCGGCGACATCGGAGCGCACGCCATCGACATGGTGCAATACCTCACGGCAAGCACGCTCGACACGGTGAGTGGCACGATGCACACCTTCGTCACCGAGCGCCCGCTGCTCGGCGAAACCGTCGGACTCAGCGGCACGGCATCCGAAGAGCGCGGCCAGGTCACCGTCGACGACGCTGCATGGTTCACCGCGAAGCTCTCCAACGGCGCGATCGGGGCATTCGAAGCCACCAGGTTCGCGACAGGGCGCAAGAACGCGCTTCGGGTCGAGATCAGCGGATCGGGTGGAGCGATCGCATTCGACCTGGAGACGATGAACGAGCTGCAGTTCTACGACGCGGCCGATCCGGCAGGGGAGCAGGGCTTCAAGCGGATCATTGTGACGGAGCCCGAGCATCCGTACATGGACGCGTGGTGGCCGACAGGTCACGGTCTTGGTTACGAGCACGCGTTCTCGCACGAGGTGCGCGACTTCGTGCTCGACATTGAGGCAGGCAGGCAGCCGACGCCGTCATTCGAAGACGGCTTGCAGGTGCAGCGTGTGCTCGACGCGGTTGAGCGCAGCGCTGCAGACGGCAGCGCATGGACACAGACTGTACGCACGCAGACACAGGAGGAATCACGATGACCAGGCCGATCACTCTTTTCACCGGGCAGTGGGCAGATTTGCCGTTCGAGGAGGTGGCACGTCTGGCCGGCGAATGGGGCTATGACGGCCTTGAGATCGCCTGCTGGGGCGACCACCTCGACCCATGGAGGTGGGATGACGCCGAGTACGTCGCAGGCAAGAAGGCGGTTCTCGAGAAGAACGGCCTGAACGTCTGGGCGATCTCGAACCACCTGAAGGGTCAGGCCGTGTGCGATGACCCGATCGACCAGCGACACAGGGACATCCTGCCTGACGTGGTCTGGGGCGATGGCGACCCTGAGGGTGTGCGCCAGCGCGCTGCAGAGGAGCTGAAGAACACGGCGCGGCTCGCCGCCAAGCTTGGCGTGAAGACGGTCACCGGGTTCACCGGTTCGTCGATCTGGAAGTACGTTGCCATGTTCCCGCCGGCCTCGCAGGCCATGGTCGACGCAGGCTACGAGGATTTCGCGAATCGGTTCAATCCGATCCTTGACGTGTTCGAGGAAGAAGGTGTGCGGTTCGCGCACGAGGTGCATCCGTCCGAGATCGCATACGACTACTGGACGACGGTGGCGACGCTCGAGGCGATCGGGCATCGCGAGTCTTTCGGGTTGAACTGGGACCCGTCGCACATGGTGTGGCAAGACCTCGACCCGGTGAGCTTCCTCTGGGATTTCCGCGACCGCATTTACAACGTGCACGTCAAGGACACGAAGAAGCGGATGACCAACGGCCGCAACGGCCGACTCGGCTCGCACCTGGCGTGGGCGGATCCGCGTCGCGGCTGGGACTTCATCTCGACCGGCCATGGCGATGTGCCATGGGAGAACGCGTTCCGCATGCTGAACGCGATCGATTATCAGGGCCCGTTGTCTGTCGAGTGG
>DATMTC010000476.1:0-3759 GCA_035565115.1 Microbacteriaceae bacterium
GCCGGCAGTCGCGACCGCAGGCGGGATGAGCTCGGTAACGGATACGCCGGTGCCGGCGAGCTGCGCACGGAGCGCCTCGGTATACGCGTGCACGCCGGCCTTCGAGGCGCCATACGTGGGCATCAGCGGGAACGGAAGGAACCCGATCCCTGACGAGACGGTGATGATATCGGCGGCACCGCGCTCCAGCAGATGCGCGGTGAAGGCGTCGACGACGCGGATCGTTCCGAGCAGGTTGACGGCGATAGTGGTTTGCGCGTTGCTGAAGTGTGCTGCATCACGCAGATCCTCCGGGAGCATCACGCCTGACATGGTGACCACAACATCGAGGTCAGGATGCGCGTCTGTCACTTCGTCTCTTGCGCGCAACACGGATGCAGCGTCGGTGACATCGATGCGAATCGATTCGAGGTCGTCAACCTTGCTTGTGTCGCGGCCACCGACGATCACTGTGCTTCCGGCGGCGGCGAAACGTCGTGCAAGGCCCAATCCGATTCCAGAGGTTCCGCCGACGACAAGAACGGTGCGGTTGCTGATATCCATGGTGAGTATGCCTTCATTTCTGCATCCGGTGTGTTCAATTTCCGGTGCAGTGCAATGCTCCTGCGGCGCGATCACGCTAGGCAGATCCCTGTTGATCCAGGGAGTCGCAGGGTCACCCTGATGGCCCGACCTGACAGCTCAGCCTGACGTCGGCGCGAGGCTTGCGAGCATCAGCCCGAGCGTGAAGTCGAACCGCTGGTGCCCGGTCCCCGACGTGAGTTCCGCCGCATAGCGGCCGGTGTTCGGAAAACGGTCGGCAGGCAGCGCGGCAAATCGCTCGATCAGTTCGGCACGACCGTCTTCGCCGAGACGATGCCCGCCCGCTTCTGACCCGGCTGCTGACCCCGCTTCTGTACCGGCGTCGGCTACCGCGATGTCCATCGCATACGCCCCGACATAAAGAAACAGTGCGTCAATGACCCACGCGGCCGCCTGAGGCGCGATGCCGCCGGCGATCAGGATGGCGAGCATCCCCTCGTTGACGCGGAGCACGTCGAGGTCGGTCACGTCCATCGCGAGCGCTGCGCGGGAGATGCCCGGGTATTTCAGGTACTGGTCGCGAAGCTGGGCGCAGACGTCGGTGAGCTGTTCGCGCCACTTTTCCGGTTTCGGGTCGGGCAGCGCGAGTTCGCTGCAGAGCCGCCCGATGATCAGCTCGTCGAGATCGGCCTTGTTCACCACGTGCGCGTACAGCGACGCAGGCCCGGTCTCCAGGGCTGCCGCGACGCTGCGCATCGTCAGAGCGTCGAAGCCCCGTTCGGCCACGATCGCGAGTGCGGCATCCGTGATGCGCTCGACCGTGATCGGCGCCTTGCGAGCCGCGTCGGGAGCTGCGCTTGGAGCGTGCCGCGCTGCGCGACGCCGCTGAGCATGAGAGTCCATAACGCGATCATACCGGTTGACACGAACGTCGTTCTTCATGTAGAACAGTGTTCGTGAATAACGAACAGCGTTCTACCTCATCCCTCCGCGGCTCATGGATGGCTCTCGCCGGCCTGTCCGCGATCTTCCTCTTCGAGATGCTCGACAACTCGATACTCAATGTCGCCCTGCCGACGATCGGGCGCGAACTGCACGCATCCACCAGCGGCCTGCAATGGGTCACCGGCGTTTATGCCGTGGTGTTCGGCGGCCTGATGCTGCTCTTCGGAGCGATCGCCGATCGCTTCGGCCGGCGAAGGATCATGCTCATCGGACTCGTGCTACTCGCTCTCGCGAGCCTCGCGACCGCATTCGTCGTGACGGCCGAGCAACTGATTGCCGTCAGAGCCGTCATGGGCATTGCGGCAGCGATGACCACGCCGGGTTCCATGGCGCTCGCGTTCCGTCTCTTCGACGAAGAGAGCCTGCGGGTGCGCGCGATCACGCTCATCTCAACCGTCGGCCTGGTCGGTCTCGCCATCGGCCCGACAGTCGGCGGCCTCGTGCTCGCCGTCGCGCCATGGCAGGTGCTGCTCCTTGTGAACGTTCCAATCGCCCTGCTCGCGATCCTCGGCATCCGCGCAGGCATCGCAGCTGACGACCCAGCGGAGCTGCACCGCGACCCGCTCGACATCGCCGGCGCCGTGTTCGCGACTGCAACCGTCGTGCTCGCGCTCGTTGCTCCGACCGTATTCGTGAACGAAGGCGCAGACTCCTGGATGCCGTGGGCGATTACCGCTTCTGCGGTCATCACCGCCGTGCTGTTCGTGATCCGAGAGCGCACCGCGCGGCATCCGCTGCTCGATCTCGGCCTCGTCGCCCGGCCGTTGGTCTCAAGCGGTCTTGCGTTCAAAGCAGCGGCCGGCCTCGCCACCGCGGGGCTCAGCTATCTCGTCACGCTGCAACTTCAGCTCGCCTGGGGCTGGCCGCCCGCCCTCGCGGCCATCGGCATGCTGCCCCAGGTGGCGGTGCTGCTTGGGCTCGGCCCGTTCGTGAACCCGTTCGTCAAGCGCGTCGGAATCATGCGCGCGGCGTGGATGAGCGCAGCAGCGGTCGTCGTGGGCCTGGCCGTGTATGCCGTCTTCAACAGCCTCGGCTACGTCTGGATTGCGATCGCGCTGGCCCTCGTCGCCGCTGGACTCCGTGTGGTCGGCGTCGTCGCAGCTATCAACGTGCTCAGTGGCCTGCCGAAGAACCGCACGTCGATCGGCGCAGCGCTGACCGACACGACAACCGAGATGGCGAACGGCGTTGGGATCGCGGTCGCTGGGACCATCCTCGCGGCCGTATTCACCGGGAGCATCGCCGCCACGGACTGGAGCGCCAACCAGGCGGCCGAGTTCCAGGGCGCGGCCACCCTCGGCGGGATCGTGCTCACCGCGATCGCCGCGGCGTTCGTCGCAGTCGGATTCGTGCGAGCACGCGGGGCAGCTCACGAAGCCGCCACCGAGGAGGCAGCCGAGGTCGCGGCCGCCGAGCCGGCAGCAGAGCCCGTGACCGATCGGTAACGTGTTCTGTCGGCGGCTGCGGTTAGCATGCCGCCGTGGCCGAGCCAGTGCAGCAATGGTGGGAACGCAGGCAGTTCACCCACAACCGTGAGGTGCCGTATGCCGTGGGTACCTACCGCGAGGCGTGGGCGTCGTTCCCTGTGTTGATCAGGCAATATCACCCCGATCTCAACGGCGGGATCACGCTCACGCAGATCCCGCCAGCGGCTGAGGTGCTGCTGCAGTGGCAGTGCGACGCCGGGCACATTTTCGTCGCCACGCCGGCGGAGCAACGTGACCGTCCAGGCCAGGAGCGGCGCCGATCGAGCTGGTGCCCGGAGTGCTATCGCCTGGCGATCAGCCGGCCGGTGTCGCAGGCGCCACCGCGGCCCGCACGGTCGCGCCCCACTCGTCCGCAACGCGAACTGTGCGGCAAGACGCCAGAACTGCCGGTCGGGACGGCCTTCGTGAGCGTGTGTGCGCCGAGGCCGGCATCCGCTGTCGAGGGCGAGCTGCGGGCCTGGCTGCGCGAACGGTTGGCGGTGACGCAGGACACGAACGCCCTTCGGCTCGGTCGACCGTTCTTCGATCACCTCGAGGCGTGGCCGGATGTTCTCCTGCCAGAACTGCAGGTTGCCATCGAGTACGACAGCACCGGTCGGCACGGCCTCGAGCATGTCGGCAGGCGGCAGAAGGTCGACGAACGCAAGGATTGCCTCATCCGCGCTACCGGGTGGGAGGTGATCAGGATCCGCACGGGCAAGCTGACGGCGCTCGGTCCGTACGACGTTCAGGCATCCGGTCTCAC
>DATMTC010000477.1:0-15244 GCA_035565115.1 Microbacteriaceae bacterium
GGCCGAGGGCTTCCGGCGCGGGCTGCTCACCGCCTGACGCGGAGGCTCTTCGCAGAGCCTGACGCGGAGCAGGGCAGCGCACCGGACCGGACAGCGGATCGTAGGATACGAACGTGCAGGCAGCGGTTGAGGAATGTGTGCGGTCGCACAGGGCATGGATGACCCTGAACGCGAACGTTGGCGGCGGCGCGGTCGGGCGCGATGGCTCGATCGACTGGGCATGGGTGCCCGCCGAAAACACCATGAACCTGCTGTTTCCCGTCGCGCCTGACGCTGATGACATCGCGAGCGTCACACGACGCGCCGACGAGTTCGGGGCCGCCGCGACCGCGCTCTGGTCGGCTGTCGATCGAGACCTCGAGGGGATGGCCGATTTCGGTTTCGAACGCGGGTGGAGCCCGTGGTGGATGGCCGCCGCTCCAGCAGAGGTGCCGCACGCATCCGGCGATCGCGTTGCCATCGTCGACACCGTGCGGGATCACGACGATGGCCGACGTGCGCTCGCCGGCCGCGACGACGTCGTGCAAGCCGAAGCCACGGTGGGTGGGCGCTACGCCGGCCGGGCCTGGTTGCACCTCGACGACGATGTGGCCGGCATCTACGACATGGAGGTGTGGCCGCGCTTTCGTCGTCGTGGTCTCGGGCGCGAGCTACTGGGCGCGTTGGTCGCCGAGGGCGCGCGGCGCGGGGCTCGAGTCGCCACCCTCAATGCGACGCCCGAGGGAGAAAAGCTCTATGCGGCTTGCGGATTTGCGCTGGTCGGCGAGGGGCGAACCTGGTGGCGGCATCGCGGCTGACAGCATCCGCTGATCTGAGCCGACGAATAAGACGTGCGGATGCGACGCAATTCAGCCAAGCAGATGCTGGGCGAGCTCCGGCAGGAGCGCCTCGAAATCGACGGGAAGCCGCGTGTCGACCCGTACGACCGGCCAGATGGTCAACGGTCCGGCGTCGGTGAACATGTCCAGCCGATCATCGTGGATGCTGTGGCGTTGCGCCGCGCGAGCATCGAACCGCTCGCGGGCGTCGGCGGGCGGCACATCGCACCAGAGTTCGACAACGCGTCGCGCACCGGATCGTTCGACGCCCGCGCGTGCGTGCTCCTCGTCTCGCCCGTTGAGCCAGCACGAGTCGACGATCACGCCATCGCGAATCTGAGCCGCCAATGCCCATACGGCGTCCATCGCGATGCTGCCGAGCGCTTCACCGGGCACCGTCGGGGATGTGAGATCTGCGAAAAGCTCCTTCACCGGGTCTTTCGAGAGAACCGGACAGCCCAGCAGGAGCCCCAGCTTGCCAGCAAGGGTGGTCTTGCCGGATGCCGGAAGACCGTTCACGAGGATCGCCGCTTTTGCCACGCTTCAGTCTGGCATCGCGCGGTGTTCCCAGATGACCCCCACCTCAACGGAACAGAGCCCCGACCTCAGCGCCAGACGGGCGCCACCAGCGCATGGCAAACGACTTCGGCGCAACCTGCGGCTCGTGGACGACCTACTCGCGACACGCGGATGGCGAGCCCCGACGGCCTCCGAGAATGTGCGGCTGAACGTTCCCAGGCTGCTGAACCGCCGTCGACTGGTCGCGAGCGGCGCCTCTATCGCAGAGTGGGCGTCCGATTCGACGTACTCGCGTGTCCGGGTACAGTTGCGGCAGGCGCTCCGCGTGTCGAAGAAGCGCGGTGAGCATGAATGCGCCCGATACCAAAGTGGCGTTTTGAGCGAGGAAAGTCGGAGGACCTCCGTGGCCGATCATCGGGTGACCATCATCGACGTCGCGAACAAGGCTGGAGTCGCAATCAGCTCGGTTTCAAGCGCATTGAATGGTCGCCCTGGTGTCTCGGAGGCCACCCGCGAGCGAGTCGTTCAGGTTGCCAAGGAGCTTGGCTTCGTGCCGTCTCTACACGGGAAGAGCTTGTCTGGCCGGCGAGCGTACACGGTCGGTCTGGTTGTACAGCGCGACCCGGATGTGCTCGAACTCGACCCATTCTTCGGGGGGTTCATTGGCGGCATCGAAGAAGCGATCGACGCGCGCGGCTATGCACTGGTACTGCAAGTCGGTGCGCAACCGGATGAGATTCTCGGCCGATATCGCAAACTTGCCGCCGGGCGACGTGTGGACGGCGTCTTCGTCGTAGACCTCGAGGTCGATGACCCGCGTATTGCCCTTGTGCGGGAACTGGAACTTCCGGCGGTGGCAGTCAATCCCGGCGACGATTTTCCGCTGCCGGCGGTACGGCAGGATGCCAACGCCGGCATCCGCGCGACCGTGCGACACCTCGCAGAACTCGGCCACCGCCGGATTGCCTACGTGAGCGGCCGTGCGCACCTGCTTCATTCGGTCGAGCGCGAGCAAGCGTGGAGAACTGCTGTTCTCGAGCTCGGTTTTATCCCAGGTCAGGTCATTTCGGGTGAGTTCACGTACCTCGGTGGCGTCGAGGCGGCTTCGACGCTGTTGGCGTTGCCTGAGCCGCCGACGGCGGTGGTCTGCGCTAACGACCTCTCGGCTATGGGCCTGATCGCTCAAGCTGAGCATCTCGGGGTCGACGTTCCGGCCAAGCTCTCCGTGGCCGGGTTCGACGACATCCGGCTCGGCACATATGTCCGCCCGGCGCTGACGACAGTGCGCACCACTCCGCGCGAGCTGGGTCGTGAGTCAGGTCGGATGCTCGTGGATCTGATCGAGAACGGCACCGTGGACGACGTGCGAATAGCGGATGCCCAGTTGATCGTTCGTGACTCGACCTCGGCAGCCCCTGCTCACCGCTGAGCGATAGGCGTCGCGGTTGCGCGGTTGCGCGGTCGCTCGGGACATGGCATACTCCGTTTACCGAAACGTTTCGGTTAATGTGCGTGAAACCTACCCATTGAACCGATGCGTCGAATCCACGAGCTGAACCCGTGCACTGAAGAGGAGATCACACATGGCAACAAGGAAGTTGCGAGGCGGCACCCTGACTCGACGACTCATCACCGGCATTGCTGCAGTCGCCGCGATCGGCGTTCTTGCCGCCTGCTCAAGCGCGAGCGGCGGGTCGACGAGTGGAGAACCGAGCGGAAAACTGCAGTTTCTCGTCTCAAGCAGCGATGCGACCGACGCGGGGTTCCGGGCGATCAACGCCGCATTCGAGAAGAAATACCCAGACGTCGACGTGGTGTTCTCCACCGTCTCGAACGACAACTACCCGGCGACAAAGTCCTCGCGTCTGACCGCCGCGAATCTCGACCTGTTCGTCGTCAAAGGCATGATGACAACGCCGTCGTATGCCAAGGATGCGGCGACCGACGACGCTCGCCTGGCGAAGGCCGGCGGGCTGGTCGACCTCACCAACGAAGCGTTCCTCAAGCAATACACCCCCACGCTGCTCAAGTCGCAGGCGATCGGCGGCAAGCAGTACGCGGTGCCTACCGGGGTGAGCTATTACACCGGAGTCTTCTACAACAAGAAGATCTTCGACGACAACGGGCTGAAGGTTCCGACGACGTGGGGCGAATTCACCGCGGTGGTCGACGCCCTCAAGGCCAAAGGCGTGACCCCGTTCGGAATGGGTGGCAAAGACAGTTGGCCGGCCGGTCTGCCGATGCTGGCGTCCGTCGCGTCGCTGTACCCGAACGCCACTGACAAGCAGCAATTGGCGAAGGATCTCTGGACGAACAAGGCCAAGCTCACTGACCCGACCGAGGTCAAAGTGCTCCAGCAGACCGAGTACGTGCTGCAGAACTCACAGCAGGGCGCCGCTGGCGCTGACTACACTTCGATTCCGTCGGGGTTCGCGGCGGGAGATTTCGCCATGACCGTAGACGGCACATGGGATCAGCCAACGCTCGACGCTGCGGTCGCGAAGAAGTTCGACTACGGATACTTTCCGTTCCCCGGCTCGGACAATGCGGCCGACAACGCCCTGCTGAACGGCAAGACCGAGCTGCAATTGGCCGTTCCGACCTCGGCGAAGAATAAGACGGCGGCCCTTGCCTGGCTGAAGTTCTTCTCGCAGAAAGACAACTACGGGATGTTCCTCAAGAAGTCTGGGTTCTCATCGGCACAGCCCGGTATCTCGACGAGTCCGTTCCTCCAGTCCATCAGCCAGTACACCAAGACCTACCAGCCGGCATGGGACCAGATCTGGTTCGCCAACAACAAGGCAGGTCAGGATGCGGTGTTCCCGTTCAACTACCCAGCACTGACCCCGCTCGGTTCCGACACGCCAGACCAAGCCGCCCAAGCGGCTCAAAAGGCATGGACGGCGGCGGGCTGACCACATCGTGAGAGGGTGGGTCGCGCCCGACGGCGCAACCCACCCCATCATGAATCGGACGACACATGACTGAAACCTTCCCCTTCCCACGACGCACGCCCGTGCGGGTCACCTTCGGCATCGCGATGCTGCTCCTGGGTGTCTTTGGGTTCGTCCCCGCCATCGGTGTGCTCGTCGCCTCCCTTACGGATTTGCGTGGTCTCCCCGGGCTGCCGATCAACTTTGTCGGCATTCAGAACTACGTCGACTTCTTCTCGCCTGCGAAGTGGGCGGATAGCGCGAACGCATTGACGAACACAATCATTTTCGCTTTCGCAAGCACCGTCATCCAGATCGTCGTCGCCCTGGCGATTGCGGTTTTGTTGAACCGCAAACTCAAGGGCCGCAACTTCTACCGCGCCGTCGTCTTCATGCCCACGATCCTCGGTGTGACCGTGACCGGGCTGGTCTGGTCGCTGATCTTCAACGTCAGTGGCGGCCCCGCAGCCTCGGCGCTCGGCCTGTTCGGCGCTCACTCCGCCTTCTTCGGTGACCCGCACCTCGCGCTCGCTTTGGTGATCGTGGTGCAGGTCTGGATGGTTCTGGGTGTCTCAGTGATCATCTTCCTTTCCGGGCTGCAAGCTGTGCCCGAAGAGTTGCAAGAGGCAGCGGAGATCGATGGTGCGAGCGCGTGGCAGCGGTTCCGGAACGTCACGGTGCCGTTGTTGGCGCCGGCGATCACAGCCAACGTGCTTCTGGGTATCGTGAACGCGCTGCAGAGCTATCAGCTCATCTACGTGCTCAGCGGTCCGAACAACCGTTCAACTCAGGTGCTCTCCCTGCTGGTCTATGTTCAAGGCTTCGGCGGTGCCTCCGGCACGACGCTCTCGCAATCGCAGGGATACGCGGCAGCGGTTTCGATGGTGCAGTTCGTGCTGGTCGGCATCGTCTCCATCGTCGCCCTTGTCATCCTTCGTCGACGGGAGGCGAAGCTGTGACCACCTCTGCCACTACTGCGCACGAACCCTCAACGATGACTACGGCGCCGGTCGCGAGCACCGCGCGGGCCCGCAGATCACGACGTTTCCCTGTCGGAGCATACGTGTGTGCGCTCATCCTGCTGGTGGTGTTTCTTTTCCCCTTGCTGTACTTGCTCAACACGGCATTGAAGTCGCAAGCCGAATTCGTCGCCAACCCTGTCGGCATCGTCAGCGACCCGCACTGGGGCAATTTCGCCACCGCGTGGAACAAGGGCAACTTCGGCGCATACATTCTCAACAGCGTGCTATACACGGCGGCCGGCGCGGCGATCGGCACCGTGATGACACTATTGCTCGCGTTCCCGGTCGCCCGCGGCTATATCAAGGGCGCCAAGTTCTGGTCAGTGATCTTTGTGCTGGTGTTGTTTCTGCCCAACGCTCTCATCACACAGTTCCAGTTGCTGCTGCGCCTGGGGCTGTACGACACTCAGCTCGGCTACATCCTGCTCGTCGGTGTCGGCGTGGGAGTCGGCCCGCTGCTCCTGACTGGTTTCGTGAAGTCGATCCCGCGCGAACTCGACGAGGCAGCCGCGATGGATGGCGTCGGATATTGGCGCTATCTCATCGGATTCATTTTCCCTCTGGCCAGGCCCGCGCTGGTGACCGTGTTCATACTGCAGGCCGTCTGGATCTGGAACGAGATCATTCTGGCGACAGTTCTGCTGGCCGATCCGACGAAGTTCCCGGTCACGGTGGGGCTATATGCCTTCAAAGGTACATACGGAAATCAGTGGCCGTTGCTAGCGGCGGCGACATTCATCGTCGCGGCCCCGCTCATCATCGGTTACATCTTTATCCAGCGCTACCTCGTCAACGGTGTGGTCGGCGCCATCAAGGGCTGAGCCGCACGCAACGTTCCACCATTATTCACCAGAGGGGTTTCGTGTCCACCACCACAACAAGCATCAACACCACCGCCACGGTTCCGTATGCGCTCGAGCGCATCGGCATCCTGATGGAACCGGATGCCACTGATCCGAGCCAGGCGGAGGGCGTGCTGAACCCCGCGACAGTTCAGAGTCCGGACGGAACGGTACATCTGTTCCCTCGGCTTGTGGCCGAGCACAACGTGTCTCGGATCGGGCGCGCTCGCGTGGTCGTCAATGGTGGCGTACCGACCTCGGTCGCCGACCTTGAGATCGTGCTGGATGCTGATCGCGGGTGGGAGCGCGGCACCGGGCACGGCGGGGTCGAGGACCCGCGCATCACGTTTCTGAAAGACCTCGGAATCCACGTGATGTCTTACGTCGCTTTCGGTCCGCTCGGCCCCAAGCCCGCGCTCGCCATCTCTACCGATGGCACCCAGTGGCGGCGCCTCGGCCCCATTCAGTTCGAGTACGAGGATGCGCTAGACACGGATCTAAACCTCTTCCCGAATAAGGATGTTGTCTTCTTCCCCGAGATCGTTCCTGGACCTGACGGCACACCGAGCTTTGCTCTGCTGCACCGGCCGATGTGGGACTTCGGATTCGTGCGTGCAGGGGAGAAGCCGCCGCTCCCGACCGGAGTGACCGATGATCGAGCCAGCATCTGGATCTCATACGTTTCGGTTGCTGAGGCATCGCGCGATCTCGCTGCTCTCATCCGGCCCAGTGGCCACCGCTTCGTTGCCGGCCCCGAGTTCGAGTGGGAGGCGCTCAAGATCGGCGCGGGCCCTGCGCCGTTGCGTGTGCCCGAGGGCTGGCTGCTGCTGCATCACGGGGTCACGGGTTCGCTCGAGGGTGGCGCGTTCGCGCCGCAGTCGTTCAACGTGCGCTATGTCGTCGGTGCGATGGTGCTGGATGCCGATGACCCATCACGCGTACTCGCCCGTACGAGTGAGCCCCTCATGACACCCGAGACCGCTGAGGAGACCGGCGGGACGGTGGCCAATGTGATCTTCCCGACAGCGATCGAAAAGATCGGCAATGAGCATTTCGTCTTCTACGGGGCGGCCGACAGTCGTATCTCGGTAGCCCGCCTCGTTCGCACCACCGATTGAGTTCCACATCCACCAGTTTTCACTGAGCAAAGGAGAGTCTGCGCAATGTCGCGTGACCACGAAGCACGACCCGCTCCCATCCGCCGACGTGTCGCCAAAGCGGTGGCGTTTCTCACGATCGCGACGCTGAGCACCATCGGACTCACGACGGCTCCGGCCCAGGCCGCGGACCTCGACGCCGACGTGAACACGATCATTTCTCGCCTGCAGGATTACTACCTCAGCCAAGGCGACGAAATCCAGATTGCCAACGGAATCTACCTCGCGCAGACCTCGAATGCGCTCGACTATGTCGCCTCGCAGAATGCAGACGGCTCGTGGTCGGATGTCGACTACGGCGACAGAACGAGTTCGGCGAACGGCAAGGTTTGGGATCCATACAAGGCGCTGTACCGCATGGATGCGATCGCGCAGGCGTATCAAGACAAGGATGCCAAGGGTTACCACGACGCGAGCCTGGTGGCTGCCGAGGAGCGCGCGCTCGCATACTGGGATCAGGTCGATCCCGGGAACACCAACTGGTGGGAGCCCGAGATCGGCGAGTCGATCGCGATGGGGCGCATCTCGATCTTCCTTGGTGATGTGCTGAGCACGGATGCTTTCGATCTGACGATCAAGCACAACCAGGGCAAGCTCGATCCGGCGGGCGCGAACGGCGCGTGGCGAACCGCAAACTACTTGTTCAAGGCCATCGTCACGCGCAATGCCGACCAGATCAAGGCTGGCTTCGCAACAATGGTGCAGACGGTCGCGGTTGATGACTCCGGAACTGTGCAGGAGGCGGTGCAGCCAGACGCGAGCTTCTGGGCCCACGGCGCACAGCTTTATAGCGAGGGTTACGGGATGGCCTTGTTCACCACCGTCGCCATGTGGGCAGACTCGGCTCGCGGCACCAGTCTGGCCTTCACTCGCGATCAGCTGGACACCATCGCGTTCTACATCGTCGACGGCACCAGCTGGATGATCCGCGGTGAAATCGGAATGCTTTACCTGCTGTATCGCCCGGCGACGACTGTTGACGGGATCACGAGTTACAGCGATGTGTTCCTCGATCCGCTCGACCGGATGGCGCGCACCGACCCGCTCTACGCAACCGAATACCGGAACCTAGCCGACAACATCCGCGGCGAGACCGCCGGAAACGGCAAGACCGGCGACAAGTACTTCTGGCGATCTGAGTTCTACTCGCACCTGCGCAAGAACTATGGAATTTTCACCGCATTGAACTCCAGCCGCACCGTCGGCAGCGAGTACCGCTCGACGATTCGCAAAGACGTCGGCAACGAGGTCGTGTGGAGCAAGACTGGGGTGACCGCCATCCAGGTGACGAACAAGGAATACACGGCACTCGGCCCTGCCTTCGACTGGTTCCACTACCCGGGCACCACCGTGCCGTACGTGAAGGAGACGAAGCTGGGCCCCGCTGGCCGCTCGAGCAACGGTGGCAGTTTCACCGGCGGGGTCTCTGACGGCACGTATGGCGCAAGCGTTGAGAGCCTTGACCGAGCCGACACGCAGGCGCAGAAGAGCTACTACTACTTCGACGACGAGATGATCGCGTTGGGCGCGGGTATTCAGTCGAGTTCGTCTGCCGAGATTCACACAACGGTGAACCAGGTGGCGGCGATGAAGAACGCCACAGTGGACGGGAAGCCCGTGAAGGCCGGCACCGACTCGCAGGCCGTCGACAACCCGTCGTGGGCATACAACGACAAGGTTGGCTACGTCTTCCCGTCCGGCCAGCAGGTGGATGTGTCGAACAAGACCCAGACTGGAAGCTATTACGGTGATCAGCCGCAAAGCCACGATGCGTTCACGCTCTACTTCGACCACGGGGTGAAGCCGAGCGATGCGAGCTACGAGTACATCGTGCTGCCTGCCGCGACCGCCAAGCAGACCAAGGCATATGCGGCCAATCCGGCAGTGAAGATCCTGCGCAATGACACGTCGGTGCAGGCGGTTCAGGATCCCGCGCTCAAGCGCACGATGGCGACTTTCTATCAGGCGGGCTCGCTCGACCTCGGCGATGGCCGCACCCTCACTGTGAACCAGCCGAGCATTGTCATGCTCAACGAGGCGGATGGCGCACCCGTCGTCAGCGTCTCGAACCCCGGCCAACCCGGGCTGTTGGTGAACGTCTCGCTCACAGGGAACGGCGCCGCGGCAAACGCCGCATTCGTGCTCGGATCCGGTGCCAACCTGGGCAAGACAGTCACCGAGCCGCTGGCAGCGGACGACTCGAACGGCTCACCGTACACTGCCAGCGGTTCGGCCGCCGGGCACGGGCCGTCCCTTGCGGGCGATTCCGACCAGAGCACGACCTGGCAGTCGACGGGAGATTCTCCGTGGCTGCGTAAGCGGCTCGAGCCCGGATCGTTCGCGACGGGTGCCGACATCGACTGGGGCTCGAACGTTCCCACGACGTATCTGGTACAGACGTCCATCGACGGTACGAACTGGACGGACCAGAAGCTCGTTCAGAACGGCGCGGGCGGGCACGAGCACGTGGACTTCCCGGTGACAGCCGCGAACTTCGTGCGCATCCTGGTGCTCGATGGCTTGTCGGGCGGCGCATATTCGGTCAAAGAGTTCGCGCCAGACGTAAGCGTCAACCTCGCACTGGGTGCTGCAACGACGGCGTCAGACGGCGACGGTGCAGGCAGCGCCACGGACGGCAACATGACTACGAGGTGGATCGCGGATCGCGCATCCGCCAATCCGGATGCGTCGTGGCTGCAGGTGGATCTCGGAAAATCGCAGCACATCGGCGCCGTGCGCCTGTGGTGGGAAGCGTCGTTCGCCAGTCAGTACAAGATCCAAGTCTCTGACGATGGAACCGCCTGGCACGATGCATACGCCACCAGCGGCGCCGGCAGCGACGGTGGCACCGATGTGGTGACACTGGATACGACCGGTCGCTACGTGCGGATGCAGACGATCAAGCGGGCCCTGCCCCCGTATGGCGCATCGCTGTGGGAGTTCGAAGTCTTCGGTGACGACGCGGTCGCGACTGCGCCGACGGGCGATGGCCGAACCAATCTGGCCCTGAATCAGCCGACTACGGCAGATAGCACGTATAACAACCTGACCAACATTGTTCCGTCGATGGCGACCGACGGGTCGACAGCGACCAAATGGTCATCTGCGAGACCCACGGGTTCAGCGCCGTACGCAGGGCAGAACTGGCTGCAGGTCGATCTCGGGAGCGTGCGCCCGGTGTCGCAGGTTGTCGTGGACTGGGAGTCGGGAAACTCGACGGATTATGAGATCGAGGGATCCACCGACGGCACGAATTGGACGCAACTCGCTCATGTGCAGAACACGGGAACGGCGAACCATCGGCGTGATACGTCTGACTTCGCCAGTGCTGATGTGCGCTACATCCGGGTGATCGGTTCACCTGCCACCAAGTACGGCCTGAACATCTGGGAGCTCGAGGTCTACGGCGGATTTAACCTGACCTGCCCTGCTCCTGTCATCGCTGCACGCAACAGCACCGTGACGATGACGGCAACGATCACGCCGGCTGACGGCGATGACACCGTCAGTGTGCATCCGCTTGACGGGGTCGGCACGGTCGTCGGCGCTCCGCGAGTAAGCGGCGACGGCACGATCGAGTTCGACGTGAAGACCGGTGACTCCGGATCGACCTCGCTGCTAGTCACGCACGCCAAGGGCGATGAGTTCGCCTGGTGCGGGTTGTCCGTCGCCGTCGACACCGGCGTGCTGCAGAAACTGGTGGATCAGGCCAACGGCCTGGACAGCACGCGATACACAGCGGCAAGCTGGGCACCGCTGCTGCCGGCACTCGAGGCTGCCAAGGATGCGCTGAGGGCGCCAAGCGCATCCCAATCGCTGATCGATGCGCGGGCGGCGGCGCTGAGCAGTGCCATCGCCGGCCTCACCGAGCCCGCCGATCCGACGATCTCGGTAGGGGGTGCGCTTGTGCCGGGTGGGCAGATCACCATCAACGGAGTCGGGTTCGATTCCGCAGCCGCTCTCACGGTTCAACTGCATTCGGCTCCTGTGGAATTGGGCACGGTCACGGCCGGCGCCGCAGGTGGTTTCCAGCTGGATGCGACGATTCCAGCGGACACCAAGCCGGGTAAGCACGACATCGCGGTGCTGCAGGATGGCGTAGTTGTCGCATCCGCCGCCGTCGAGATCAACGCAGTTGACTCGGGCGGTGGCCCGGGAGGCAGCACGGGGTCGGGTGCAGGCGCGGGGTCGGGTTCGGATGGGGACGACGATTTGGCGGCAACCGGTAGCGACACAACCGTGCTGTGGATGGGTGCAGGTTTCGCGGCGCTTATGCTGCTCAGCGGTGCCGGCCTGCTGATCCGGCGGCGTCGGTCGGAGAGCTAGCCGACTGAGGCTCGGCTGCCTCTGCGCAGCCGAGCCCCGGGGCCAGCACGGAACGTGATGTTGCGATAATCAGGGTGGCAGCTCGCCGCTTTTGCCACGCTTCAGTCTGGCATCGCGCGGCGCATCCGCTCGACAGTCGCGCGGCTCGCTCCCGGACGCGGGAGTTCCCGGCCGAGCGGCAACGGGTCGTTAGGTTGTGCGGGCGCCGCGCAGGAAGACCGAGGCAACCGCCGCGGCCGCCTCTTCGACGCCACGACGACCGCTCGCCGTCGAGTCGAGCGCTCCCTTGATCAGCCCGGAGAACAGGTCAAGCTGCACATCGGCTGGCAGGTCGGCTCTCAACGAGCCGTCGGCGATTCCCCGGTGAAGCAAGGCGCGCACCGGCTCCGTCACTTTGGCGTCGAAGTCCGGATAGGCGGCGCTGTACTTGGCGCTGTCTGCATTGAGCGCCACGAACTTGTTGCCCGTCGCGATGAAGGCACGGGCAAGGCGGGCGACACCCTCTTCGATCGGAACGGACTCGAGTCGCGCTTCCTCGATTCGTTCTGCGAGCTCTCGCACGCTCGCCTCAGCCATCGCACTGAGCAACTCCTCGCGATTAGCGAAGTAACGATAGAGCGTCGCTCGGCCGATTCCGGCAGCCGCTGCGATGTCATCCATGCTCGCGGCCTCGCCGTGCTCGGCGAGCGTCGTCGCCGCGCTGTCGATGATCGCAGCCGCGGTGCGCAGGCGTGCACCATCGCTCTTGGTCATGTTCTCGATCCTGCAAGTAGCTGTTTCCAAAGTGTATCGGTCGTTGACAGTTCAGACTCAACATGAGACAGTATCGTCTCATTACGAAAGAAGGGTTCTTATGTTTGCACGCGTTCAAACGGTCCACGCGCCGGCTGAGAAACTCGACGCCCTGGCGAATCTAGCGGCTGAGCAGCTTGCCGCAGTTCCGCAGCTTGCGGGTTTCAGAGACTTCTATTACCTCGTCGATCGTGCCAATGGCAAGGCCCTTGTGGTGTCCTTCTGGGAGACCGAGGCCGACCTCCGTCGACTCGAGGCGAACAATGCCTCGGTGCGCGAGCAGGTAAAAGCGCAGGCCCGACTCGACTCTCCGTCATCCGAGGTATTCGAGGTCGCCTTCAGCTCGTGACGACCAGGTCGCCTGGGGCCGTTAGCGCCCGGCGTGCTCGGCGTGCATCGCGTGCTCGGGCACCGGCTCTTCGACGGCTGCCGGCTTGCGCACGAACAGCGCGAGCGCGATCACTCCGAGTGACAGGATGCCGCCGGCCAGGAACGCGAGATGCGATCCGTCGGCCGCGGCGGCCGCCGACGGCAGGTCGGGGTTTGCGGTTCCCGTTGCCGCAACGCCCGTGGCGTATAGGGCGACGAAGATCGCGGTTCCGGCTGCCCCCGCCACCTGCTGAAGCGTGGCGATCGTTGCGCTGCCATGCGAGTACAGCTGGGAGGGCAGCGAGCCGAGGGATGAGCTGAACGCCGGCGTGAACAGGAACGCGAGCGACAGCATCAAGAGGATGTGCCCGCCGAGCAGCACCACCCACGACGAGCCCTCGCCAAGGCCGAACGCGAACGTCCACAGTGCGACTGCAAGGCCGATAGAGCCGGGGATTACAAGCGGGCGCGGGCCGAAGCGGTCGTAGAGGCGTCCGACGGTCGGGCCGGCCAGTCCCATCAGCAGTCCACCCGGCAGTAGAAGCGCGCCAACCCACAGCGGGTCGAGGCCGAGCGTGTATCGGGCGAACTGGGGGAGCACGATGAACGCGCCGAACAGTGCAACCATCGCTGCCGTCATCATGGCAACGGAGACCGCGAAGTCTCGGGAGAGGAACGTCCGCAAGTCGAGCAGCGCTGCATCCGTTCGTTGCAGCACGATCTGGCGCCATCCGAAGACCCCGAGTGTGATCAGTCCGACAGCGATCGGAATCCAGGGCGCGATGGCAGCCTCGCCGATCGCTGCTGCGCCGATCTGGCTCAGGCCGAACACCAGAGCGGCGAAGGCGAGTGCAGAGAGGATGACGGAGCGCACATCCAGCGGCACGTTTCTGGTCTGTGAGACGTTCGGCACACGGCGCAGCCCGATGGCGAGCATGGTGAGCGCGATGGGCAGCATCACCCAGAACAGCCCCTGCCATGGCAGCACCTGAATGAGGGCGCCAGACACAATCGGGCCGATAGCGGGAGCTACCGACATGACGATCGAGACCCGCCCCATCACGCGACCGCGATCATCCGCTGGCACGATGGTCATGACGGTCGTCATCATGAGCGGCATCATGATCGCGGTGCCGACCGCCTGAATGACGCGACCGACCACGAGCATTTCGAATGCCGGTGAGAGCGCGGCGATAACGGTGCCGACCACGAAGCTCGACATGGCAACGGCGAAGACCGGCCGGGTGTTCAGTCGCTGCATGAGCCATCCGGTGATCGGGATGACCACGGCCATGGTGAGCGCGAACGCCGTTGTCAGCCATTGGCCTTTCGTCGCGTCGATGTGCAGGGCTTCCTGGATGCGCGGAAGCGCGACGCCCATCATCGTCTCGTTCAGGAACACGACGAAGACGGCGGCAAGCAGCAGAGCCAGTGCCGTGCGGTTGCGGGTGGCGTCGGTGGCCACTGTCGACGCGGCCGTGACCGTCGCCGTGTCCGTTGCAGGTGCAGCGACCTCTGCGCGGTCGATGATGTCGGTCATTTCAAGCTCCCTAGAACGTCTACTGCAAAAAGTAAAGCGCACTGCAGATAATGAAGTCAAGTGGTAGAGTGATATTTATGACGAACCAGCACTACGGGCAGTTCTGCGGATTGGCGCGCGCAGCGGAGATCGTCGGGCAGCGCTGGACGCTGCTGATCCTGCGCGACCTCAGCGTGGGGCAGCGCCGCTACTCCGATCTGGCGGCCGGCCTGCCCGGCATCCCGACGAACACGCTCGCGTCACGGTTGAAGGAGCTCGAGGAAGAGGGGCTGGTGAGGCGCATCGCTCCATCCGGTGCCGATCGCGCCGTCGTCTACGGGCTCACGCCGCGTGGCGAGGAGCTCGAACCGGCACTGGATGCGCTCTCGCGCTGGGGTGCAGGCGGCATGCGGGCGCCGCGCGATGGCGAGATCGTGACGACGGCATCCATCGTCGCGGCGCTGAAGGTGGCCGCAGGAGACGGCGTCGTGCCGAAGGACTGGAACACGACATACACAGTGCGCGTCGGCGACGTCGACACGCACGTGGTGATGCGCGACGGCGCCATCACCGTCGGACCGGGCGCGGCAGAGGTGCCAGACCTCGTGATCACAGCGGGACCGCAGATTCGCGATGTGCTCGCCGGAGAACTGGATGCCCCAACCGCGGTGGCGACGGGCGCTGTGCAACTCGAGGGCGACGCGTCGCTCTTCGCCCGGTTCGCCGAGACGATGCGGGTGCCGTACAGCCCGAACGTGCCGGCCGACTCGTCGCTGTGACGCGTGCCGCGGAGTGACCAATGCCTCCGCGCAGAGATCCCTTCGCGATCCCCGGTATTTCGCAACCGGGTTGACCCCGATTCGGTGGTCGAGTAGCTGCTCGCGCAGCGAGCCGCGTATCGAGACCTGGTAGGACGATCTGTGGTACCGCACCACAGGCGGGGTGCG
>DATMTC010000478.1:0-3433 GCA_035565115.1 Microbacteriaceae bacterium
GATGCTGCGGCGATCGGCAACCAAAAGGTCGGGTCGGTGTCGAAGGACATCACAACGGCCTTCACCGGCGGCTCATTCGTCAACGGTGTGTACACGGCGGGCAGCTTCGATGAGGACGGTCTTCCGCTGGGCAGAGATGACCGCATGTCCGAGTCGACAATGGGCAACTTCGTCGCTGATGTACTGCTCGACAGGCTGAAGTCGCCCGAGACCGGCAGCGCTGAGATCGGTGTGGTGAACCCAGGCGGGTTGCGTGCTGAACTGCTGTACGGCACGGACGGAACCGTCACATACGCGCAGGCCAACGCTGTGCTGCCATTCGTGAACAACCTGTGGACGACGACGCTGACGGGTGCACAGTTCAAGACCGCGCTCGAGCAGCAGTGGCAGACCAATGCGGATGGGACGGTTCCCAGCCGCGCGTTCCTCAACCTCGGCCTGTCGAAGAATGTCAGCTACACCTATGACGCGACGCGTGCCGCGGGTGACCACATCACCAGCATCACGGTCAACGGCCAGCCCATCGATCCGGCGAAGGACTACCGAATCGGATCGTTCAGCTTCCTTCTGCAGGGCGGCGACAACTTCAGGGTCTTCGCCTCCGGCACGAACACGAAGGACACGGGGCTCATCGACCGCGACGCATGGATCGCATACATCACGGCAAACAGCCCGCTGTCACCGAGCTTCGCGCGGCGGGGCGTAGAGGTGGCTGGCGCTCCGACGGATGCTGTCGCGCCGGATTCGACGGTGTCGTTGACGGTGTCGAAGCTGAACCTCACATCACTCGGCAGCCCGGCCAACACGACGCTGCAGGCAACCTGGGAGGGCAGTTCGGCTGCACCGGTGAGCATCCCCGTGGACGCGACCGGAGCGGCATCCGTCTCGGTGACCGTGCCGAACGACGTGGCGAACGCGAGCACGCTTGTGCTGACTGCTGACCCGTCTGGAACGACTGTGCGGGTTCCGATCACGGTGACCGCCGCAAGCGCTGCGCCCCAGTCGGCGGTGGCATTGGGCGCTGCATGGTGACGCGACGCCGCGCGGCCGATTCACCGGGCGCCTAACCTCGTCCCTCTTCGCCGAGTGCTCCCTTACGGTCACTCTCAGTTTCTGAGAACGACCATAAGGGAGCACTCGGCGGTTGTGCGGCGCACACGTATCGCTGCGCAGCAGCTGCGGGCACGTGCGAATCGCCGGGTGCATCCAGCTGCGGGCGCACGCGAATCGCCGGGCGCATCCGCGGTTTCGCACCGGTCGCTGGCTACCCTGTCTGTATGTCGACGATCAAGCATCCCGTCGGCCCGCAGCCAAGTCGAACGTATTGGCGCCGCCGGCTGATCGTGGTGCTCGGATTACTAGCAGTGGTGGTCGTGGTCGTGTTGATCGTGATTCGTCCAGGCGCAAGCAACGGCGAATCACCGCCGCCCACCACGCATTCGCCGACATCGACCGCGACCGCTGCGGCAAAGTCGACCGCGAAGTCGACCGCTCCGCCCAGCACGACCATCCCGACGACGGCGAAGCAGGTGGCAGGCGCGCCATGCACGGCGCAATTCGTGGATGTCGAGGCCATCACGGATGCCGCCAGTTACGCAGCGGACCAGCAGCCTAAGTTGTCGTTGTCGTTGACGAACACCGGGTCGAAGTCGTGCACGCTCGACGCTGGCACCGCGACGCAGGTGTACACGATCACCAGTGGCACCGAAGTGTATTGGAAGTCGACGGATTGCCAGACGGGACCCGTGCACACCGAGATTCTTCTCAAGCCTGGGAAGACGGTGACGTCGAGCCCGATCACCTGGGATCGCACCCGGTCGGACCCCTCGACCTGCGACGCGACGCGTGAACCGGTTCCCGCAGCCGGTGCGTCGTATCACCTGAAGGTCTCGGTCGGCGGATTCGAGTCCAAGGCGACGAAGCAGTTCTTGCTCAACTGACGCATCCTGCGTTCTGACTTCCCGGTAAGAGGAGGGGGAGGATGACCACGCGCGCTACGCTCGGTATATGGCAAATGGCGATCTCTCGGCCGTTGGCCGGACGGCGTTCGCGGTTGCGCTTGCCCGTGCTGCCGAGGGCGAGCGGGAGCATCCGTGGTTCGTCGATCCGCTCGCAATTCGGCTGGCAGCATCCGTGCCGCAGGCCACGAAAGAGCGCGTCGGGCTGGGGCTGACGGCGTGGATCGCCGTGCGCACGCGCTTTCTCGACGAGTTGGTTGTGTACTCGGCGGAGCGCGGCATCCGTCAGCTCGTCATGATCGGCGCCGGCCTGGATGCGCGCGCGTTCCGTCTTGGGCTGCCTGACGATCTGGCGATCTACGAGCTGGACCGAGAGGATGTGTTCGCAGCAAAACGTCGCATCATGCAGGCTGCCGGCCTGGTCTCGGCGGCCCGCCACGAGATCGTCGCAGACGTGCTCGAACCCGGCTGGCTGGATGCGGTGCGCGACGCCGGCTGGCAGACGGACGAGCCGACGCTCTGGATTCTCGAGGGCTTCCTGATCTACTTCGACGCGGATGCGCGAACGAAGATTCTGACCACGTTGGCCGAAGCGTCAGCGGCGGGCAGCGCACTGGGCGTCACGATGAGCACGAGAACGGATGAGCCGCGGCATCCGCTCTGGAAGCCTTTCGACAGCACAGACATCGACGGCTGGTTCGCCTCGTGCGGATGGCAGGCCGAGATGACCGACATGACCGATGCGAGCAGCCGGTATGGGCGTCCACTTCCCAGCGATCTCGCCGAGCGGGTGAACGGTCTGCTCGTGTCGGCGCAGCGGATCGCCCGCTAGAACACGGGCTAGAGCACTGACTAGAACGGGCTAGAACGGGCTAGAACTCGGGGATAACCGTGTCGCTCGGCACAGTTCCGAATGCGCGATCGATCGCGTTCTGAAGCTGGCCGACCGTTTCGTCGACCCGGGTGCGGAAGCCGAGTCTCGCGGCCTCGGATGCGCGCTGCTTGCTGCTGGCCACCGGCCGGATTTCCCCGGCCAAGCTGATCTCGCCGAACGCCACGACGGAGTGGTCGATCGGGTTGTTTTGCATCGCGGATGCAACGGCAAGCGCGATTGCGAGGTCTGCCCCTGGCTCGGTCAGCCGAACGCCGCCGACCGTCGAGACGTAGACATCCTGGTTGCTCGTGACGATTTTGCAGCGCTTCTCGAGCACGGCAAGCAGCATCGCGACACGTGCAGGGTCGACACCGCTGACGATGCGGCGTGGGTTCGGAGCCTGCGATGGGATGGCAAGTGCCTGCACTTCGACCGGCAGCGCGCGCCTGCCCTCCATGGCAACCGTGACGCAGGTGCCCGACACGGCGGTGATGCCCCGGCTGAGGAACAGACCGCTCGGATCTGCGACTTCCGCGATGCCGTCGCCGGTCATCTCGAAGCATCCGACCTCATCCGTGGGTCCGTAACGGTTCTTCAACGC
>DATMTC010000479.1:0-5543 GCA_035565115.1 Microbacteriaceae bacterium
TGGATACGGACGACATCGGTGGTGACTCCTTCGTCAGATGGATGCTCATGCGGATGCTCGCAGGCTTACTCGCGAGGCGCTCTCGACTCGAACTTGCGGATGGTTACGGATCGTATATCATTTGAGATATCCATGCAATGGAGCGAAAGGAAAGCATGTCTGCAGACATCACCGAGCCGCTTGGGCAACCTGAGTCGACGGAGCCGGCGGGCCAACCCGCAGGGCAGCCGTCGCTCGCGCGGCCTGGCAAGATCATCGCCCTGCACCTGAACTATCCTTCGCGCGCGGCACAGCGCGGCAGGACGCCAGAGCAACCGTCGTATTTTCTCAAGCCGGGCACATCCGTCAGCGCCTCGGGCACGCCAATCGAGCGCCCCGCAGGCACGGAACTGCTTGCGTTCGAGGGCGAAATCGCGCTGGTGATCGGCCGCGAGGCGCGCCGTGTGAGCGTGGATGCCGCGTGGTCGTATGTCTCGGGCGTCACGGCGGCGAACGATTTCGGTGTATACGACCTGCGCTACGCGGACAAGGGATCGAATCTGCGCTCGAAGGGCGGTGACGGGTTCACGCCGCTCGGCCCATCGATCATCCAGGCAACCGCGATCGATCCGGCTGCGCTACGCATCCGCACCTGGGTCAACGGCGACCTTGTGCAAGAGGACACAACGGCAGAGCTGATCTTCCCGTTCGCTCGACTCGTGGCCGACCTCTCTCAGCTCATCACGCTCGAGGTCGGCGACGTGATCTTGACCGGCACACCCGCAGGCTCATCCGTCGTGCGGCCGGGTGACACGGTCGAGGTCGAGGTGGATGCTCCGGATGCTCACGGCGCGCCATCGACAGGGCGCCTCGTGACCCCGGTGGTCCAGGGAAGTATTCCTCTCGCGGCATATGGTGCGCAACCCAGGGTCGACGACGCGCAGCGGGCTGATGCGTGGGCGCGGTGGAGCTCAGGGGATCGCGCCAGCGATCCCGCGACCCCAGCGCCGAGCGAGCCTGCGAGCGAGGACTTCGCTCTGACCGCCGAACTCAAGGCCAAGATCAACTCGGTCGGCACGGCAACGCTCAGCTCTCAGCTGCGTAAGCGCGGGCTGAACAACGTGTCGATCGACGGTGTCGTATCAACGCGACCGGATGCCAGACTCGTCGGCCGTGCGCGCACGCTGCGGTTCATCCCCAACCGTGAAGACCTGTTCGAGCGGCACGGCGGCGGCTTCAACGCGCAGAAGCGCGCGTTCGACGCCCTCGGTGCAGACGACGTTCTCGTCATGGAGGCGCGAGGCGAGACGGGCACGGGAACCGTCGGCGACATTCTGGCCATGCGCGCGCAGGTGCAGGGTGCTGCAGGAATCGTGACGGATGGCGGCGTGCGCGACATTGCCGCCGTCACTGCGCTTGACATTCCCACCTATCACGCTGGCGCGCATCCGGCCGTTCTTGGACGTCGCCACGTGCCGTGGGACACCGACCTGACGATCGCGTGTGGCGGCACGGCCGTGCAACCTGGCGACGTGATCGTCGGTGATGCGGACGGGGTGATCGTCATTCCGCCGCCGATCGTCGCCGAAGTAGTGGATGCCGCGATCGAGCAAGAGCGACAGGAGACGTTCATTGCCGAGCAGGTTGCTGCAGGCGCGGCGGTCGATGGGCTGTATCCGATGAATGAACAGTGGAAGGAACGGTACCGCGCGTGGCAAAGCAGGCGGTGAACGAGGTCTCGATACGCGGCGCTAGTTCCTCGCGCAGCTACTCGACCACCGGTGGTCGAGTAGCGAGCGACGAAGGAGCCCGCGTATCGAGACCCGCCGACCAGAGCAAGTCGCAGCGGGCATACGCCTGGATCAAGGAGCGCATCGCTGACGGCAGCTACAGCCCCGGCTACCGGCTGGTGCTCGGCACGATCGCCAAAGAGCTCGAGGTGTCGGCGGTTCCGGTTCGTGAGGCGATCCGCCTTCTCGAAGCCGAGGGACTCGTGACCTTCGAACGCAACGTCGGCGCCCAGGTCGCGATGGTCGAGAAGACCGAATACCTGTACACGATGCAGACGCTCGCCGTGGTCGAAGGCGCCGCGACCGGACTTGCGGCAGCGGCCCTTCGACAAGCCCTTCGAGACCGCCGCGGGCGGCCTCCTCAGGACGGCGCTCAGGGACCGACAGACGCCATTGCACGGGCGCGCGCCATCAACGCTCAGATGATCGAGTGCCTCCACCACTTCGAACCGCACCGGTTCACGCAGCTGAACCTCGAATTCCACTCCGTGCTGTTCGAGCACTGCCCGAATCCGCACATCCTCGACCTCGTGCACCGCGGCTGGAACCGTCTGAATGTGTTGCGCGACTCGACGTTCAGCTTCGTGCCAGGCCGTGCCCGCGAATCCGTCGACGAGCACGAGGCACTTCTGAAGCTGATCGAAGATGGCGCAGCGCCGCTCGACATCGAGTTGGCCGCGCGTGCGCACCGCCAGGCCACCCTCGACGCGTTCCTTGCCCGCGAAGCCGAGCACGAGCATCCGCTGGGCATCGAACAACACGCCGACGTGCATCACGTCGGCGCAAAGAACCAGGCCGACCATCATCACGTAAAGGACGCACGATGAAGTTCCGCAGCAATCCGGCACAGATCCGCGGGTCGATCGCACCGCTGATGACACCGTTCGACGAGCACGGCGCAGTCGACCACGTTGGCCTGACGAACCTGGTGACCTGGCAGCTGGCATCCGGATCTCACGGCATTTCGATCGGCGGCTCGACCGGTGAGCCCAGCGCGCAAACCATCGCCGAACGCGCCGCGGCCATCCGCACCGTCGCCGCGGCGATCGACGATCGAGTGCCGTTCATGCCAGGCACCGGCTCGGCAAAGCTCGACGAAACCCTCGAGCTGACGGCCGCCGCCCGCGAGGCAGGCATCGACGCCGCACTCATCATCACGCCGTACTACGCCAGGCCAACGCAAGAGGCGCTCTACGTCTGGTACAAGACCGTCGCAGACGAGTTCCCCGACCTGCCGATCGTCGCATACAACGTGCCGAGCCGCACCGCGGTCGACATTGCGCCGCAGACCGTTGCGCGGCTCTTTCACGACCTCGACAACTTCGTCGGTGTGAAGGAAACCACGAAGGACTTCGAGCACTTCTCGCGCGTTCTGCACCTGTGCGGCCCCGAACTGCTGGTCTGGAGCGGCATCGAACTGCTCTGCCTGCCACTGATGGCGCTCGGCGGTGCCGGTTTCGTCAGCGCGACAGCGAACATTGCCCCCGCCGCCGTTTCGCAGATGTTCGAGGCATGGGAGGCAGGCGACCTCGAGGCGGCCAGGCGCATCCACTACGGCCTGCATCCGCTCGTCGACCTGCTGTTCGTCGAGACCAATCCCGCGCCGGGCAAGTGGGTGCTTGAGCAGCGCGGCCTGATCGGGTCCGGTCACGTGCGCCCGCCGCTGATCCCGCCGACGGATGGCGGACTCGTGAAGATCCGCCAGCTGCTCGAATCGGGCTCCGACTATTTGACGCCGACGGACGGCTTCACAGTCGACACCCGGCAGGAAGGCAACTGACCATGGCACATTTCATCCCTGACGACCTGCCTGGCAGCATCCAGCACTACATCGACGGTCAGTTCGTCGACAGCGTCGACGGCGGCGCGTTCGACGTGCTCGACCCAGTCACAAACCAGCCGTACACCACTGCTGCGGCCGGCAAACAGGCAGACATCGACCTCGCCGTTGCAGCAGCAACGCGCGCATTCCGAGACGGCCCGTGGCCTCGGATGCTCCCCCGCGCCAGGGCACGCGTGCTGAACAAGATCGCGGATGCTGTCGAAGCCCAAGACGCGAAACTCGCGGAACTCGAGACATTCGACACCGGCCTGCCGATCACCCAGGCGCTCGGGCAGGCGCAGCGTGCCGCCGAGAACTTTCGCTTCTTCGCGGATCTGATCGTCGCTCAGGCCGACGACGCGTTCAAGGTGCCTGGCCGTCAGCTCAACTATGTCAATCGCAAGCCGATCGGCGTCGCCGGACTGATCACGCCGTGGAACACTCCGTTCATGCTCGAGAGCTGGAAGCTTGCTCCTGCGCTCGCATCCGGCTGCACGGTCGTGCTGAAACCGGCCGAGTTCACGCCGCTTTCGGCAAGCCTGTGGGCGCAGATCTTCAGCGATGCAGGGCTGCCGGACGGCGTGTTCAACCTGGTCAACGGCCTGGGCGAAGAGGCAGGAGACGCGCTGGTGAAGCATCCTGACGTTCCGCTGATCTCGTTCACCGGGGAAAGCAAGACCGGACAACTGATCTTCGCCAACGCGGCGCCGTTCCTGAAGGGGCTCTCGATGGAACTCGGCGGCAAGTCGCCCGCGATCGTGTTCGCCGACGCCGACCTGGATGCCGCGATCGACTCGACGCTGTTCGGCGTGTTCTCGTTGAACGGCGAACGCTGCACCGCTGGCAGCCGCATCCTTGTCGAGCGCTCGATCTACGACGAATTCTGCCAGCGGTATGCGCAGCGGGCAGCGAAGATCGTGGTCGGCGACCCGCACGACCCGAAGACCGAGGTCGGCTCACTCGTGCATCCTGAGCACTATGAGAAGGTCATGAGCTACGTCGAGATCGGCAAGGGCGAGGGCAGGCTGCTGGCTGGCGGCGGCGTGCCAGACGGCCTGCCTGACTGGCTCGCCGACGGCAACTATGTCGCGCCGACCGTGTTCGCAGACGTCGCGCCGGACGCGCGCATCTTCCAGGAGGAAATCTTCGGCCCGGTGGTTGCCATCACCCCGTTCGACACGGATGCCGAAGCGCTGGAGCTTGCCAACGGTGTGCGCTACGGGCTCGCGGCATACCTGTGGACGAGCGATCTGACCCGCGCACACAATTTCGCCCAGTCGATCGATGCCGGCATGGTTTGGCTGAACTCGCACAACGTGCGCGACCTGCGCACGCCGTTCGGCGGCGTCAAGGCGTCAGGACTGGGACACGAGGGCGGTTACCGTTCGATCGACTTCTACACGGATCAGCAGGCGGTGCACATCACGCTCGGCGATGTGCACACCGCCCGCTTTGGTGCGGCATGACCCTCCGGTGGTCGAGCGCGGTGGAGCTCAAGGGATCGCGAAGCGATCCGCGACCCTTGTCTCGAGCGAGCTTGCGAGCGAGGGTCCTGCTCGCGCAGCGAGCCGCGTATCGAGACCTCGCAACCCGGCCTGCGGTACGGACCCACAGATCGGCCCACCAGGTCTCGATACGCTCGCAAGCTCGCTACTCGACCACCGACGCTCGCTACTCGACCACCGAGGCTCGCTACTCGACCACCGAAATGACGACCAAATAACACCATAAGGACCCACTTCAATGACGAACCAGCTCCCCACCCCCACCGTCGCACCGCCGGATGTCATCCGCTGCGCATACGCCGAGCTCATCGTGAGCGACCTGGCGGCATCCCGCGCTTTCTACGTTGACGTGCTCGGGCTCGTCGTCACGTACGAAGACGAGAACACGCTCTACCTGCGCGCGTTCGAGGAGTACCTGCACCACTCGCTCGTACTTCGCGTCGGGCC
>DATMTC010000480.1:0-7466 GCA_035565115.1 Microbacteriaceae bacterium
GAAAGTTGGAGTAGCCTTGCACACATGAGCAACGGCAAAACCCTGGCAGAGAAGATCTGGGACGACCACTTGGTCGTCAAAGGTGAGGACGGCAATCCTGACCTGATCTATATCGATTTGCACCTCGTTCACGAGGTGACCAGCCCGCAGGCGTTCGACGGCCTTCGGCTGGCAGGCCGCCCGGTGCGTCGTCCTGACCTGACGATCGCAACGGAGGATCACAACACTCCGACGATCGGTATCGACAAGCCGATCGCCGACCTCACCAGCCGAACCCAAATCGAGACGCTGCGCAAGAACTGCGAGGAGTTCGGCATCCGTCTGCACTCGCTTGGCGACATCGAGCAAGGCATCGTGCACGTCGTGGGACCGCAGCTCGGCTTGACCATGCCGGGCATCACCGTCGTGTGCGGTGACTCGCACACCTCGACACACGGCGCATTCGGCGCGATGGCGTTCGGCATCGGCACGAGCGAGGTCGAGCACGTGATGGCCACGCAGACGCTTCCTTTGAAGCCGTTCAAGACGATGGCGATCACCGTCCAAGGCGAGTTGAAGCCCGGTGTGACCGCCAAGGACATCATCTTGGCCGTGATCGCGAAGATCGGCACGGGAGGCGGCCAGGGCTACGTGCTCGAATACCGCGGAAGCGCCATCCGTGCGCTGTCGATGGAAGGCAGGATGACGATCTGCAACATGTCGATCGAGGCGGGTGCACGGGCCGGCCTGGTTGCGCCGGACGAGACCACGTTCGCGTATCTCAAGGGGCGGCCGCATGCGCCGGCCGGGCAAGACTGGGACGAGGCCGTCGAGTATTGGAAGACGCTTGTCACAGACGACGACGCGGTCTTCGACGCAGAGGTCTTCATCGACGCCAACGAACTCGAATCGTTCGTTACCTGGGGAACGAACCCCGGACAGGGCGTCATGCTCAGCGAATCCGTTCCGAATCCAGCGGACTACGCCGACGAGAACGCTCGCGCTGCGGCGGAGCGCGCCCTGCAGTACATGGACCTGAAGCCGGGAACGGCGATGAAAGACATCCGCGTCGACGCCGTGTTCATGGGCTCGTGCACGAACAGCCGCATCGAAGACCTGCGCGCGTTCGCCTCTGTGATCAAGGGTCACAAGAAGGCGGATGGCGTGCGCGTCATGGTGGTGCCGGGGTCGGCGCGTGTGCGCATCGAGGCCGAGGCTGAGGGCATCGACAAGATCGTTGAGGAGTTCGGCGCTGAGTGGCGGTTTGCCGGATGCTCGATGTGTCTTGGCATGAATCCGGACCAGTTAGCGCCTGGAGAGCGATGTGCGTCGACCTCCAATCGCAACTTCGAAGGACGTCAGGGTAAGGGCGGACGCACCCACCTGGTCTCTCCGCTCGTGGCAGCTGCGACCGCGATTCGCGGCACGTTGTCTTCCCCATCCGACGTCGACGCGGAGGTGCTTGTCTGATGGAAAAGATCTCAACTCTCACCGGAGTAGCAGTGCCGTTCAAGCGCTCGAACGTCGACACGGACCAGATCATTCCGGCCGTGTTCCTCAAGCGAGTCACCAAAACGGGATTCGAGGATGCGCTCTTCCACGAATGGCGCAGGGACCCCGAATTCGTGCTGAATCGCCCGGAATACCAAGGAGCTCGCATCCTCATCGCCGGTGAGGACTTCGGCACAGGCTCATCTCGTGAACACGCCGTGTGGGCGCTGCGCGACTACGGTTTCACCGCTGTTCTCAGTTCGCGATTCGGCGACATCTTCCGCGGAAACTCGGGCAAGCAGGGGCTGTTGACCGGCGTGATCACCCCAGATGACACCGAAAGACTGTGGGCGGCGATCGAGGCGAACCCGGGAATAGAAGCGACAGTTGATTTGGTTGCCCGTACAGCATCCATTGCCGACCTGAGCGTGTCGTTCGAAATCGACGATTACACTAGGTGGCGGTTGCTCGAGGGCCTGGACGACATAGGCCTGACGTTGCGTAATGAAGCGCAGATCACAGAATTCGAAACCCGCCGCGCAAGTTGGCGGCCTAAAACATTGCCGGTGAAAATTACGTGAACTCACTTCTTCAGGATGCGCAAGCCGCGGGAGCCCGGGTGGGACTGACAGCAGAGAAGATCACCATCAACGGGGGACGCCCACTCAGCGGGCGCATCCAGTTGAAGGGTGCAAAGAACCTCGTCACGAAGGCAATGGTTGCCGCGCTGCTTGGTGACGGCCCGAGCGAGTTGCGTTCCGTCCCAGATATCAGCGACGTGCGCGTCGTGCGCGGGCTTTTGGAAATCCACGGTGTCAAGGTCACGGATGGCCCTGCGGAGGGCACGCTGGTGCTCGACCCGAGCGCCGTCGAGAGCGCGCACATGGCCGACATCGACGCCCATGCCGGCTCCAGCCGCATCCCGATCCTGTTCTGCGGTCCGCTGCTGCACAGGCTCGGTGAGGCGTTCATTCCCGATCTTGGCGGATGCCGCATCGGCGACCGCCCGATCGACTACCACCTCGAGGTGCTGCGCAACTTCGGAGCCATCGTTGAGAAGCTGCCGAGCGGCATCCGCATGACGGCGCCGAACGGGCTCAAGGGAGCGAAGGTCGACCTGCCGTACCCGAGCGTGGGTGCCACGGAGCAGGTGCTGCTGACAGCGGTGCGTGCAGACGGCATCACAGAGCTCAAGGGTGCGGCGATCGAGCCCGAGATCATGGACCTGATCAACATCTTGCAGAAGATGGGTGCGATCATCACCGTCGACACCGACCGGGTGATCCGCATCGAAGGCGTCGAGCGCCTGAGCGGATACAGCCACACGGCGCTGTTCGACAGGAATGAAGCCGCCAGCTGGGCGGCCGCAGCGCTGGCCACCGGCGGCGACGTGTTCGTCGGCGGTGCCCGCCAGTCCGAGATGCTGACATTCCTCAACGTCTTCCGCAAGGTCGGCGGAGCATTCGACATCAATGACGACGGCATCCGCTTCTACCACCCTGGCGGCGAGTTGAAGCCTGTCGTGATCGAGACGGATGTTCACCCCGGCTTCATGACCGACTGGCAGCAGCCACTTGTTGTCGCCCTCACCAAGGCCACAGGCGTCTCCATCGTGCACGAGACCGTGTACGAGCAGCGGTTCGGCTTCACCGACGCCCTTGTCGACATGGGTGCGACCATCCAGATTCACAAGGAGTGCCTTGGCGGGCATCCCTGCCGGTTCGGGCAACGCAATTTCAACCACTCAGCGGTCATCACCGGTCCGACCGACTTGCACGGTGCAGACATCGTCGTTCCAGACCTGCGCGGCGGATTCAGCCACCTGATCGCGGCACTCACCGCCGAGGGACGCTCAACGGTCAGCAACGTCGGAATGATCAGCCGCGGCTACGAGAATTTCATCGGAAAGCTCGAGCAGCTGGGAGCAGACTTCGTGCTCGAAGGATAATGGGCGCGTGCCTGTTCATCCCGAGAAGTCCCGCCCATCGTTCTTCTGGCCGCTGGCCGCGCTGGTTATTCCGCCGCTGACCGCGATCGCGCGCTTCGAGGTCATCGACAGGGACAAGCTTCCGCTCAGCGGTGCATTCATCCTCGCGCCCAACCACTACAGCGAGATCGATCCTGTGATCGTCGCCGCCGTGGCGTGGAAACTCGGACGTGCCCCGCGATTTCTCACGAAGGCCAGCCTGTTCCGTGTTCCGGTGGTCGGCTGGTTCCTGGCGAAGTCAGGACAGATTCCGGTCGAGCGCGCGGGTGCGACACGCAAGGGTGCACCGCTTCAGGCCGCGCAAAAGCTCGTCGATAGCGGTCAGATCGTCATCATCTACCCGGAGGGAACGCTGACCCGCGACCCTGAGCTGTGGCCGATGCGGGGCAAGACAGGTGCTGCCAGGATGGCGCTCGAACACGATCTGCCCGTCATCCCGGTGGCGCACTGGGGCACCCAACAGGTGATGGCGCGCTATTCGAAGAAGGTCAGCCTGGTTCCGCGTAAGACCATCACGATCAAGTTCGGCGACCCTGTCGACCTCTCCGCATACCGGGGAAAGCCTCTGGATTCGACCGTCGCAGCTGCTGCGACCAACGACATCATGCAGGCCATTACGGCGCTGCTCGAAGACCTGCGGGGCGAGAAAGCCCCGCCAGAACGGTGGGATCCCGCCGCGCACCACCAGAGTGAAACGGGTCGTTTTGAAAGCTAGATCGCAGGCGCAGCGTCGCGTCGCAGTGCTGGGTGCAGGCAGCTGGGGCACCACATTCGCCAAAGTACTCGCGGACGGCGGAGCCGAAGTCGTGCTCTGGGCTCGCCGGCCAGAGGTCGCACGCGAGATCTCGGAGGCGCGCCGCAACAGCGACTACCTCAGTGGCGTCAATCTGCCGCGCAACCTGCGTGCCACCACCAGCCTCGGCGAAGCGATGGCAGGAGCAGAGCAGGTGTACGTGTCGATTCCGAGCCAGAGCCTGCGCGCCAATCTGGCGGCGATCGGGCCCCTCGTGCCAGATGGTGCACCCATCATCAGCCTGATGAAAGGGGTCGAGAAGAGCACTGGCATGCGGATGAGCCAGGTGATCGCGCAGGAACTGCCGATCGACTCTGCGCGTATCGCGGTCGCATCAGGCCCTAACCTGGCGCTGGAGATCGCGCGCGAGCAGCCAACTGCCGCCGTGATCTCGTGTGCCAGCCTTGAAACGGCGCAGGCTATCGCTCAGGTCGCAACGAATCGGTACTTTCGATCGTTCGTGAACACCGACGTGATCGGCACCGAATTCGGCGGGGTGCTGAAGAACCTGATCGCCGTGGCGATCGGAATCGTCGACGGCGTCGGCTACGGCGAGAACACGAAGGCGTCGATCATCACCCGCGGTCTGGTCGAGATGACCGACTTCGCTGTCGCGTACGGCGCGCACCCCGACACCCTCGCCGGGCTTGCCGGTCTTGGCGACCTGATTGCGACCTGCCAGTCTCCGCTCTCGCGCAACAACACCGCCGGGCGCCTGCTCGGGCAGGGATACGCGTTCGGCGAGGTCGTCAACCAGATGAACCAGACGGCGGAAGGCCTCGCATCCGTCGCCCCGATCCTTGAATTGGCGCGAGCCAAGGGTGTGCAGATGCCGATCGTCGAACAGGTGAGCCAGGTGCTTGCCGGTACGCTCGATCCGAAAGATATTGCGCCGCATTTGACGACGGAATCGAACGAGCCCCAGGGCGAAAGGACAACGGATGACGCACAAGACGGCCGTCGTGCTGCTTTTCGGGGGGCGTTCAAGCGAGCATTCGATCAGCTGCGCAACGGCGGGAGGAGTGCTAGCGGCAATTGACCGCACGCGCTTCGACGTGATCCCAGTCGGGATCACCCCAGACGGTGCATACACGCTGCAAGACGACGATCCGCAGGCGTTTGCGTTGAACCCGGATGCGATGCCGGTGGTTCGCGATAACGGAACACGGGTGAGGTGGCCGGAGAGTGCCGCCGTGCGCACGCTGACCGTCGTGGAAGCCGACGGTAGCGAGCGTTCGCTGGGCTCCATCGATCTGGTGTTTCCGATTCTGCATGGCCCATGGGGTGAGGACGGCACCGTGCAAGGCATGCTTGAATTGGTCGGTCTTCCGTATGTCGGAAGCGGCGTGCTGGCAAGCGCGCTCGGAATGGACAAGCACTTCACCAAGACGGTGCTGAACTCCGCGGATGTGCCGGTCGCTCCGTGGATCACAGCAACCGCCGTCGAGTGGCGAACGGACGCAGAGCGGGTGCGGTCAGATGCGCACTACCTGGGGTATCCGCAGTTCGTGAAGCCTGCCAGGGCCGGGTCGAGTGTTGGCGTCAGCAAGGTGACAGCGCCCGGTGAGCTGGATGCCGCGATCGAGGTTGCGCTCGCAGAAGACGACAAGGTGCTTGTTGAGGCAGGGCTGGTCGGCCGCGAAGTTGAAATCGGTGTGCTCGGGGGGCGTCCTGGGGAGCCGAGCCGAGCATCCGTCGCAGGCGAGATCGTCATCAACGGTCGCGACTTCTACGACTACGCGGCTAAATACCTGGACGCGCCAGGGATCGACCTGGTGTGCCCTGCTGATTTGAGCGCCGAGGAACTCGCGGCCATGCAGGCGCTCGCCATCCGCGCTTTCGATGCGATCGGCGGCGCGGGATTGGCCAGGGTGGACTTCTTTCTGACTGCTGACGGTTTCGTGATCAACGAGATCAACACCATGCCAGGCTTCACGCCGATCTCGATGTTCCCGAAATGCTGGGAGGCGAGCGGGCTGTCGTACCCGAACCTGATCAGCGAACTGATCGATCTGGCGCTGGCGAAATGACCGCGGCCGACGACTGGGAACTCCGTATCGCCGAACTGTGGGCAAAGTTCGACGAGGTGGAGCCCGCCGAGTTCGTGCGGCGCATAGACACGTTGGCCGCGGAGCGTCCGGATGGCGACGGCGCTGCGTTGTTCGAACGGGCGTCCGCGCGCGACTCGACGGGTGTCGAAGGCGAAGCCGAAGGACTGTACCGGGCGGCACTTGCGACAGAGCAGCTTGATCCACTTCGCTACTCGCGCACCATTCTGCAGCTGGCGAGCACGCTGCGCATTCTTGGGCGGCTCGACGAGAGTCAGGCGTTGGCCGAAGAGGCGCTCGCGCGCAGCCTGCGTGAACCAGACACGTATCAACTAGCGGACGAGACCCGTGCCACGCTTGCGCTGACCTACGTTGCACAGGGTCGTGCGGCCGAAGCGGCAGGGCATGCGCTCATCGCGCTGGCCCCGCACCTGTCGCGCTATCAGCGTTCGGTGCGGGGCAACGCGATGGAGCTCATCGAGCACGGTGCCTTTCTGCCGTGGGATGGTGAATGACGAACCGCGCCGTCACCACTGAGCGTCGAGCTCCTCTCGGATGTCATCTGGCAGCACGAGGGCGGCGCCTTTGATGGCAACGTCGAGCTGCTTGAGCGCGCATCGCGCCGAGCGCGAGGTGTTCGGAAAGGTGTGAATCAGTCATGCAAACTACTTTCGGTGCTGTAGCGCGCTACAGGTCAACCCCAATGAAACAAATCACGCGAATCGGGTCTGTTCATTCCGGTGGTCGAGTAGCTACTCGCGAAGCGAGCCGCGTATCGAGACCTCCGGAAGACGATCTGTGGTTCGGGACGGTAGGTGGGGTGCGGGGTCTCGATACGCGGCGCTCGTTCCTCGCGTCGCTACTCGACCACCGGACTCGGGCCATCCCGGTGGTCGAGTAGCTGCTCGCGAAGCGAGCCGCGTATCGAGACCTCCGCAAGACGATGCGCGGTCCCGGACCGTAGGCGGTTCGCGGTCCCGATACACTCGCCCTTCGACAAGCTCAGCCGACAAGCTCAGCCCTTCGACAAGCTCAGCCCTTCGACAAGCTCAGGGACAGACGCTCGCTACTCGACCGAAATGCAGCACCGGCTGGCACTCGGATGGATAGCCAATTCACGCAAATCGGCATAATAGCTGGCATGGAAGAACCGCAGATCGTTGAACGG
>DATMTC010000481.1:0-9591 GCA_035565115.1 Microbacteriaceae bacterium
TGAACGTGCTGTATACGGTCCACCCACGTGCACGCAGGGCAGCATCCAGCCGCGGAACGTGTGCGGGACGAGTCAGGATGTCGACATCCGTGCCGGGGTTCGCCACCGGCCGTAGCTCAGCGGCCACGGCATCGCCTTTGATGTGCAGGATGTCTGCACCCGCCGCATCCGCCACCGCCTGCGCGGCCGCCCGGCCCAGCCTCAGACGTACGCCGAGCGGGATCTCCACCTGTGGGGCCTGCACGGTGTTCAGCATATCCGGCGGCGGCAGCGACAACTGCAGCGCACTACGCGTTTGGACGAGGCGCCCGGTGCGCGTTCACCGCGAATCGAATGATGGCCACGGCACCGCCGCCGATCAGCGCACCGAACGTGTTCGCAATCACGTCGCTCACCGATGCTGTCCGCTCTGGCAGGAACAGACCCTGCCCGAGTTCGATGCACACCGACAATACGAACGGGAGCGCTACGGACAGCCACCACAACTGGCGCCTGAAGTACAGCGCGATCAATACGCCGAGCGGTACGAACATGATGGCGTTGCTCAGCCTCTCGACGAAACTGTAGTCGACCCATGTCGCCACGCCTGCGTGATGCAGGGTGCCGAGGATGCGCATCAGTTGCGCGTCGAACGGGCGATCGACTGGCGTCGGCCAGAACGTGATGGCCAGAATGACCGCAACGAAGGCAGTGAGAATGCCGAGGATCATGCCGCGCGCTCGCGATTCCACGCTCATTGAGCATAGTATGCATGTCAGAGAATGAGATTCGCTCATTTTCTTGCAAGATTGAGTAGTTCAATGTCGCCGTTGCCCGAAACTCGACGAACAAGAAGGGGTGATCCCCGACCTCGAAAGCGCGCCGTCGCGCGGTGGTGGTTCTGGGTCATCATCGTCGCCGTGCTTGTGATCGTCGCGGCCGGTGCATGGGTTGGGCTGCGAGGACTTCAGGCGAAGAAGGATCTTGAGGCGGCGATACCGCTGGCCTCGACGATGAAATCGCAATTGCTCGCAAAAGACGTTGCAGGGGCCCAACGAACGCTGCAGGAGTTGACGCCGAAGGTGGCACAGGCCAAGAGTCTCACCGGCGACTTCGTCTGGCGCAGTGCAGAAATCGCCCCCGTGATCGGCAGCAATTTGAGTGCGGTGCGCAAGCTCGCGGATGCCACGGATCTCGTCGTGCACTCGGCGGTGCAACCGTTGCTGAAATACGGCGACGTTCTCGATCCCGCCTCATTCAAGCCCGTAAACGGCGCAATTGATGTGTCAAAGCTCAGCCAGGCCGCCCCAGCGCTTCGGCGGGCCGATTCGGCACTCCAATCAGCGGTGGCAGAGGTCAAGAGCATCGACACCAACAGCACGATCGGCCAGATCACGGATGCGAAGACCAAGTTCGTGGGCTTGCTCGACCAGATCGCGCCGACCGTCGGGGCTTTGAACACGATCGTTCCGCTCCTGCCGAACGTTCTCGGGTCCGACGCACCGCGGCACTACGTGATCGTCTTTCAGAACACCGCAGAGACCCGTGCGCTCGGTGGCACGGTGCTGTCAAGTGCCTTGGCAACGATCGACAAGGGCAAGATCACGATGGGTGAACCCGTTCCGGCCGGTGAATACGTTCACTACGGCAGCTCGGTGATCCCCGTGCCGGACGGAGTCGCAGGGCTGTATGGCGACAGCTTCGGAACGTTCATCGCCAATGCGACAGTTCGACCAAGCTTCGAGTCGACCGCGCAGATGACAAAAGTGATGTGGAAGAACCAGTTCGGCGTCGACGTCGACGGCGTCATTTCTATCGACCCGACAGCGTTGAGCTATGTCATGAAGGCGCTCGGCAACGTTCCGCTTCCAAGCGGTGACGTTCTCACCAGCGGCAACCTCGTGCCATTCCTGCTTAACGGCGTATACCTGCGTTACCCAGACGACGGAGCAGCGCAAGACAATATCTACTCTCAGGCAGTCGCAGCAGTGTTCAGCCGTGTGTCTCAGGGTCAAGTCGACCCCAAGCAACTGCTGCTGGCGACGACGCAGGCCGTGAAAGAGCACCGACTGCTCTTCTGGAGTGACAAGCCATCCGAGCAGAAGCAACTGGTCGCATCCGGTCTCACCGGTGCGTTGCCGGTCAGCGACTCGCACACCGATCGCGTCGGTGTCTATTTTCAGGATGCTGTCGGATCCAAGCTGGACTTCTACCTCAAGCAGTCGGTGACACTGGCGCAAAACGAGTGCAGGAGTGACGGCAAGGAAAGCTACCGGGTGACCGTTGACATGACAAACACAGCACCTGCCGATGCGGCCACCAGCCTGGGCAAGTCGATCCTTGGCACCTGGGATCGGGAGAAGATTCCGCCTGGCGTCAACAAGTTGCACCTGATGCTGTACGCGCCGCCGGGCTCCACGATCTCGGCCGCGACAGTCGGGGGAGCGGCCGTGCCGTTGACGCCGTATCACGACACGACACACCCGGTGGCGATGATCACCACTCAGATGGCGCCGGGTGCCAGCCAAAGCGTGACGTTCGACGTTGTGGCGGCGAAGGCGGGGCAGCGGGTTCTCGATGCTCAAGTGACCCCTCTCGTTTCGCCAACGAAGATCACCAAAGCAAAACTCGACTGCTCGACGGTGCCCGGCAAATAGCTCGGGAGTTGCATGGAGGCCGGCTCTTTACGTGCCGCTGGCAAGACACCAGAATGGGTCACAGACGTCGGCCACCGGCTGGCACCAATGGAGGGGGCAGTACATGGCAGGATTCGATGACATCTCGAAGTCGGTAGGAGACTTCGTCAATGACAACAAAGACAAGATCGATGACGCCGTACACAGCGAACAGGCTGAGGGTGTCAGTGACAACATCCTCGACGGTGTCGCCGGTTTCGCCAACAAGGTGACGGGCGGCAAATTCGAGGAACAGATCGACGGAGCACGGGATGCTGCCGACAAGCAGGTCGGCAACGAGTAAGTCTCGCTCTATCGCATCATCGCAATGATGAGGGGCCGCGCCGGTTGGCGCGGCCCCTCATACTCGTTTGTGATGCGCTTGGTTAGTTCAACGTGAACTGATAGTCCTTCGTGTTGCCAGCCACGTCGAAGACGACGAGGTCATTCACCCCCTGCTTGGCGCCGAACGCACCCGGCTTGATGAAGTTGAGGTCTGACCACGAGTTATCGCTCAGGTCCTTCTCCTCACCGTTCAGCGTGACCTTGTCTACCGTGCCCGCATCGTGCAACTTCAGGCTGATCAGGTCGTATGTCTCTCCGGTCGCGACCGTGAAGTGGTGCCCCTTCTTCACCGTCACTGTCGGGGCCGTCGCGTCGATCGTGAACGGCGCCGTATATGTCTGAGAAACATTGCCTGCAGCATCCTGCGCGTTGTACTTCAACGAGTAATCGCCGTCTGGGAGGGTCACATTCGCCGTGTGGGTGCCGGTGGTCGCACCGTCGATCGCCGTCTGGGTGCTCTTCAGGAGCGAGCCGGCTTGGTAGATGTTCGCAACGATCCGCTTCAGGCCGACATCATCGGTCGCATTGACCTTGATTGCCAGCGTCGGGAATGGCCCGGCGGTTGTCGGCGACTCGAGAGTCACCTGCGGGCGTTGGGTGTCAGGAGCCTGAACCTGGTTGAGATCGATGTAGTCGATGTTGGCTGGAACATCGCCGTCATCGAACTGGATGCGCAGGGTCGCGCCATCCGGAACAGCAACGGGCACGGTCGTCTCGGCGAACGCATCCGTCCAGCTGCCGGTCGTCGGGAACGCGACATCCTGCACGTGGTCGCCATTGATGTACAGGCCGAGCTTCGCCCCGGTGCGCTCGCTTGCAGTGCTGAACGTCAAGGATGAAGCCGCTGCAACGTTCTTGAATTCGATCGCCGACCCAGGTACGTCGATGCTGCCGGCAAGTTGGCCGTTGGATGCCGTGCTGCTCGACTGGTTTCGCGCAGAGACGTAGTGCAGCGCATTCTCGGCCTCGAGACGACCACTGTGCTGCTGGGCCGCCAAAGCGTACGTCATGGCGGCCAGTCCAGAGGCGACGCCTGTTGCGCGGCCGTTCGAGAGCTTCTGATCGAAGGCAGCGGACGGCAGATCATTTGTGCGGTTGTCATAGCTGGCCTGCGCGTTGTTGCTGAGCCAGTCCAGATACTGTGGTTGGTCGGCGAGGGTGATGAACTTATACACGCCTCGCAACAGGATGCCTTTGAACACGATCTCGTAATTGTCGACGGGGTCGGGCCGGTACAGGCCATTGCCGTTGACGTCGTCCTCGTACACGAGCAGTTGCTTGTCACCCGTTGTGAAGTGCGACTTGGCGAAGTCGGCCACCCGGATGCCGTCGGTGATGTACGTCTGATCCTTGGTCAGGTTGTACAGGTTTGCTGCCAGCTCAAGGAACACTCCGGCGTTGTATGTGTAAAGGTTGTCATCCCAGGACCGGCCGGAGAATGAGTTCTCGAAACCGCCGTCCGGGCGCATGAAGCTCGTCTTCAACCAGTTGTATGTGTCCTGCGCGATCTGCAAGTACGTCTTGTCAGTGTTCAACGGGTTGTTGTGAACCGTGGCGTCCGGGTAATACCTGGCGAGTTCGGCTGCCGCGATGGCGAATCCGTTCGACGGAACATCCTTCTGATCCTGCGTTCCGCGTTCTCGCCAGAACCCACCGCCGTAAACGTCGTCGTAGTAGTCCTGGTAGAAGAAGTCGAAATGCCATCTGGCCTGATCCCGCATGTGCATGTCGCCGGTCGCTTCGTATGCGTCGAGCGCGAACTGCGTCGCCCACGAATAGTCGTCGTTCCAGTCGGTGTCGTTGCCGATCCAACTGTTCGGGTTGCCGAATCTGTCGGCTGAGTGCGTGTTCTCGTATCGGTAGTACGTCTCGCTGATGTTGCGCTTCCACTTGCCGGTCAGCTGCGAAGCATCCGTCAGCGTCTCGCGAATGAAGGATGCTTCCCAGAAGTGGATCGCGCTGTCGTCCGTCTGGCTCGTGGTGAAGTCGCCACCGTCGATGCCGTATGTCGCGAGGAACGAATTCATCGTTCGCACGAGGTCTGGCTGCGTGAACGTTGATTCCGCCGCCGCCTTCGGCGGCGAAATCGGCGCGGCAGCCAAGGTGACTGCGGTCGCAACTGCGAGACCGCCCAGCCCCCATATGGATCTTTTGCTTCTCATTGCTTCTGATTGCCCTTCTTCTCCCGACCGAGCGGTGTCCGGCCTCGTTGCCATCCGTGCATAAATAGTTATGCTACGGAAGTAATGCTGCGTGTCAAGAGCCGATTTCTCCCGAAGATGCCTGTTTTGATTCGATTTCGGAAGTAAATATGAGAATATGAGCGAGTGGTGATGGCGACGTGGCGTGAGCGGAACGATGCCTCGCTCGCCGTCGCAATACAGGTGCTTCGACACGGTCCGATCTCGCGGACCGAAATTGCCAAGCGGCTCACTCTGTCTGCGGGTTCCCTCACCAGACTGTGTCGACCGCTTCTCGAAGAAGGCTTGATCAGGGAGGTCGGTGACACCAACGACGGCCGGGTCGGGCGGCCTCAGCAGCTGCTCGACATCGACCCTGATTCCCGTGCGTTCATCGGCATCAAGGTTCGCGAGAGTGAAGTCATCGCAGCACTGGCGAATCTGCGCGGCGTGATCCTCCGGCAGGGTGCGACCCCGCTGGTCGATACGACCCCGGCAGCTGTGGTCGAAACGATCGCCGACCTGGTGGCGCAACTCGGCAATGGAGCACCGATTACCGGTATCGGGATCGGCGTTGGCGGCGTCGTTGCCGACCAGTCGTTTGTCGTTCGGTCTCCGAACCTCGACTGGGATGGCGTGGAGCTCGCACAACTGGTAGCGGAGCGCACCGGCATCGCGACGCTCGTCGACAATGACGTTGTCGCATTCACCGAGTACGAGCACTGGTTTGGGGAGGGGCGCGACGTTGACCGGTTTGCGGTCGTCACACTGGGTGTCGGCACGGGGTTCGGCCTGGTCATCAACGGTGCTCAGATCGTCAATCAGGATTACGGGCTCGGTCTCGTCAACCATTGGCCGCTCGATCCCGCCGGGCCCATGTGCCCGGCAGGCCACCGCGGCTGCGTCGACAGCATCCTGAACTCCGAGTCGATCATTCGCCGCGCATCCGATGCGTTACGCGGCATGGTCGACTTCGATGAGGTGCTGCGCCTTGCCGATGAAGGGCAGCCCGCTGCACGCGCGATCGTGCAGGATGCTGGCCGCGGCCTCGGCCGGCTGCTTGCTGCGATCTGCAACCTGACACTGCCGGAGCGCGTGATCATCGGCGGCGAGAGTGTTGGTCTCGCCCGTGTGGCCCGTTCCGCGATGGAGGCGGGCTTCGCCGCTGACCGGGATCCGGCAGCCACGAGCCCGCGCATCGTGCTGGCCACTGGCAACAACGTCGAGTGGTGTCGCGGCGCGGCCGTGCTGGCGATTCAGGCGTTCGTGCAGACGCCGGCTTCGCAAGCGCGAGGGAAGGCCATCCGGTCCGCCTGACCTCCCCTCCCCGATACCTTTTCGGGCAATTGATGGTGCCGCGGCCGCATCAAACGCCCGAAAAGGTATCGCTCGAGGCAGCTGCCGGCAACTTGTCCTTCACAACTGGTTGCCGACTGGATTCTCCAGATTTTGGCGCGACCGGCAGGCGACGGCGACGGCATCCTGGCACCCTTTCCCCATGGAACTCCTCAGTGATGCCTTGCCGGTACAGCGTGTGCGAGACCTGCTCTGGGCAGGGGCGGATGATCGCGCGCTCCGCAGAGACGCTGACCGCGGTCGGGTGCAACGAGTCTCGCCCGGCGTCTATCTCGATGCCGCACTCTGGGCTCAACTGGATGATGACGAGCGTTACCTTTTGCGTATCGCCGCGATTGCGGGGACGAGACGGGCGCGGGTCGTGTATTCGCACTACTCGGCGCTCGCGCTTCTTGGTTACCCGATCATTGGCTACTGGCCGTCAAGGGTGCATACCCTGGTCGGCGCCGATAGCGGCCAGCGCAGTTCGGCGCACGTGGTGCGCCACGCGATGGATGTGAGCGATGACGAACTCATTGAACTGGGTGGACTCGTGCTGACCAACCCGCTCCGAACCCTGACTGATGTCGCTCGCGTTGCCAGTCTTGAAACTGCTGTGGCAGCGCTTGACCGGGGTTTGGCCGGTCCGGCGCCGCTCCTGACAACCGAGGCCGCCGTCGAACGGGAAGCGCTCCTCGAGTCGGTGGCCAAGCTTGGTAGTGCGCCCGGCGCAAGCCGCGCTGCCTTCGCCATCGGCTTCGCGGATGCGGCGGCCGGTTCCCCTGGAGAATCGGTCAGCCGCGTCAACATGCATCGCCTGCACATCCCGAAGCCGCAACTGCAGGTGCGGGTGTTCGTTAGTGGTGGCCGGTACTTCGACGTCGATTTCGGGTGGGAAGAATTCGGGGCTTTTGGCGAGTTCGATGGGCACGGCAAATACTTCAAGCCGGAGTACCGTGGCGACCGCACACCGGAGCAGGTTCTTATAGCGGAGAAGAAGCGCGAAGATGAGATCCGAGCGGTGACCAGCCGAACCTTCGCGCGGTGGGATTGGCCCATCGCGCTGAGCCTGCCCGCCCTGCGCGCGTGCCTTGCGGCATCCGGAGTGCACCCTGTGCGCGGCCGGCGATAGTTTTTCGGGCATTTGAGGCTGCCGCGGCACCATCAAACGCCCGAAAAGGTATCTTTCGTGCGGAAGGCGGATGCCGTGCACGCGGCGAGGGTCGTCGCAGCGACGACGCCGCGACACGCCCGGGTTGCACGCAGGACAAAAGTCTGTCAGACTCTTCTAGTTCAACATTTCGAGAACGAGCGCGCGTGCGCGCTCCGACACGGATCACTGCCAGGCAGTGCATAGTCGCCCCGGACGTCCACCACACGGTAGAACCGCAAGGTTCATGACCGAAGGTGTGCGCCCCAGAGGGCTCAGACTAGGCCGCGGGTAGAAGAACAAAGCTTAATCGACACTCGAGAAGACCTGGGGTTTCCCATGTCTTCGCTCAGGTTCATCGCTCGCGCGAAGGGCTGAGCACGCGGATGCCGATGACGTTGACAGAAGAACAGTGGTGCGACACCTGTGGTGCCCCGCACTTAAGAAGTGCATACGCGCGGACGTGACGTCCGTGCGCAATTGCGTCCAATGCGACTAGCCGGTCGTACGACGCCAGAAAGAGAGAGAGTCGCAACATGGCGGGACAGAAGATCCGCATCCGGCTTAAGTCGTATGACCACGAGGTCATCGACACCTCGGCGCGCAAGATCGTCGACACGGTGACCCGTGCAGGCGCAACCGTCGTCGGCCCGGTGCCGCTTCCGACCGAGAAGAACGTGGTGTGTGTCATCCGTTCTCCTCACAAGTACAAGGACAGCCGCGAGCACTTCGAGATGCGCACCCACAAGCGGCTCATCGACATCGTCGACCCGACACCGAAGGCCGTTGACTCGCTCATGCGCCTCGACCTTCCGGCCGACGTCAACATCGAGATCAAGCTGTAGGGGTAAACGATGTCTACTACTGAGACCAAGACCGTCAAGGGTCTGCTCGGCAAGAAGCTCGGCATGACCCAGGTGTGGGACGAGAACAACAAGCTCATCCCCGTCACCGTCGTCGAAATCACCCCGAACGTTGTCACGCAGGTTCGCACCCCAGAGGTCGACGGATACAACGGCGTTCAGATCGCCTATGGCCAGATCGACCCGCGCAAGGTGAACAAGCCGGCAGCCGGCCACTTCGAGAAGGCAGGCGTTACGCCGCGCCGTCACCTCACCGAGCTGCGCACCGCGGATGCCGCCGACTACAGCGCAGGCCAGGAACTGACCGTCGAGTCCACGTTCGAAGCCGGCCAACTGGTCGACGTCGTCGGCACGTCAAAGGGCAAGGGCTTCGCCGGTGTCATGAAGCGACACAACTTCAAGGGCGTATCCGCATCCCACGGTTCGCACCGTAACCACCGCAAGCCGGGCTCCATCGGCGCGTCCTCCACACCGAGCCGTGTCTTCAAAGGCATGCGCATGGCCGGTCGCATGGGTGGCGACCGCGTGACCGTTCTGAACCTCAAGGTTCACTCTGTCGACGCCGAAAAGGGTCTGTTGCTGGTCAAGGGCGCCGTTCCAGGCGCACGCGGCCGCATTGTTTTCGTTCGCAACGCAGTGAAGGGGGCGTAGTTCATGGCCACCGCAGAAAAGGCAACAGCTGACAAGCTGGATGTCGTCGACGTCAAGGGCAAGAAGGCCGGCTCGGTTGAGCTGCCAGCAGAGCTCTTCGACGCTCAGGTGAACATTCCGCTCATCCACCAGGTCGTCGTCGCCCAGCTCGCAGCAGCGCGCCAGGGCACGCACAAGGTGAAGGGTCGCGGAGAAGTTTCAGGCGCAGGACGCAAGCCGTTCAAGCAGAAGGGCACCGGCCGCGCTCGCCAGGGTTCGATTCGTGCTCCTCAGATGACCGGTGGTGGCATCGTCCACGGACCGACGCCGCGCAGCTACGCACAGCGCACCCCCAAGAAGATGATCGCTGCTGCGCTGCTCGGCGCACTCAGCGACCGCGCTCGCGGACAGCGTCTGCACGTCGTGGAGTCGCT
>DATMTC010000482.1:0-1919 GCA_035565115.1 Microbacteriaceae bacterium
CCACGACGACGACCTGTTCGCGTTCGGATCGACGGATGCCGAGCGCCAGAAGCAGATCGACCGCCTCAAGCAGGCACTTGCCGACACCGGCATCATCGTGCCGATGATCACCACGAACCTGTTCAGCGCACCGGTGTTCAAAGACGGCGGCTTCACCTCGAACGACCGTGCCGTTCGTCGCTTCGCGCTGCGCAAGGTGCTACGCAACCTCGACCTGGCTGCAGAACTCGGCGCCAAGACGTTCGTGATGTGGGGCGGCCGTGAGGGCGCAGAGTACGACTCGGCCAAAGACATCCAGGCCGCTCTCGAGCGCTACCGCGAGGCGGTCAACCTGCTCGGTGACTACGTCACGGACAAGGGATACGACATCCGCTTCGCCATCGAGCCGAAGCCGAACGAGCCGCGCGGCGACATCCTGCTGCCGACGCTCGGCCACGCGCTTGCGTTCATCACGACGCTTGAGCGCCCTGAGCTCGTCGGAATCAACCCCGAGGTCGGTCACGAGCAGATGGCCGGGCTGAACTACGCTGCTGGCATCGCGCAGGCGCTGTACCAGGGCAAGCTGTTCCACATCGACCTGAACGGCCAGCGCGGCATCAAGTACGACCAGGACCTCGTGTTCGGTCACGGCGACCTGCAGAACGCGTTCGCGCTCGTCGACCTGCTCGAGAACGGCGGCCCGAACGGTGGCCCGTCATACGACGGTCCTCGCCACTTCGACTACAAGCCGTCGCGCACCGAAGACATCTCAGGTGTGTGGGACTCCGCGGCCGCCAACATGCGCACCTACCTGCTGCTCAAGGAGCGCGCTGCTGCCTTCCGCGCTGACCCCGAGGTGCAGGAGGCTCTTGCGGCATCCCGTGTGCCCGAGCTGTCCGTGCCGACGCTCGGCGATGGCGAGACGTACGACCAGTTGCTCACGGACCGCAGCGCGTTCGAGGACTTCGACACCGACGCGTACTTCGGTGGCAAGGGCTTCGGTTTCGTTCGCCTGCAGCAGCTCGCCCTCGAGCACCTGATGGGTGCCCGCGGCTAGTCTGTACTGCGCGGACCGTGCTGCGCTGCGCGGACCGTACTACGCGGTGCGTACTGCGCATCCACCCCTGCCCCGCTGAGTTGCCAGTTTCCGTTCTTCTTGCCGCCATTTGAAGGACGGAAACTCGCAGCTTACGGGGTCGTGGCGCGAGCTGAGGAATGGCCAAGAGCCAGAAGGAAGACAACACATGACACTCGTCGCAGGCATCGACTCTTCGACCCAGAGTTGCAAGGTCGTCATTCGCGACGCCGAGACCGGCGCGCTTGTGCGCTCTGGCCGCGCGGCGCATCCTGACGGCACAGAGGTCGACCCTGCAGGGTGGTGGAGCGCGCTGCAAACGGCGATCGCGGATGCTGGCGGGCTCGACGACGTGGCAGCAGTCGCGATCGCAGGCCAGCAGCACGGCATGGTTGTGTTGGATGCCAGCGGCCGGGTCATCCGGCCCGCGCTGCTGTGGAATGACACGCGCAGTGCATCCGCCGCCCGCGACCTGACGAACGAGGTCGGGGCTGCTGAGTATGCCAGGCGCACCGGTGTGGTGCCCGTCGCATCGTTCACGGGCACCAAGCTGCGCTGGCTGCGCGATGCCGAGCCGGAGAACGCTGCGCGGGTTGCCGCTGTCGCACTTCCCCACGACTGGCTGACCTGGCGCCTGCTCGGCTACGGGCCGGTCGATGAGAGCCCGCTCGGCCCAGCACTCGATGCGCTGACGACCGACCGGTCAGACGCGAGCGGGACCGCATACTGGTCGCCGTCGACCGATGCGTACGACTTCGAGCTGTTCGAGCGCGCGTTTGGCCGCGCCGGTCGCGAGGCGCTCGGGGCCGAGGTTGGGCTGCCTGATCCCGACGTGGACCCGAGCGTGAGTTGGAGCTCGTCGGAT
>DATMTC010000483.1:0-7479 GCA_035565115.1 Microbacteriaceae bacterium
GTCGAGTGTGCGCGATGTCGCCGCGCACGCAGGTGTGTCGGTCGGCACCGTTTCCAACGTGCTGAACCGACCAGAGAAGGTGCTGCCAGAGACCGTATCCAGGGTGCAGGCGTCGATCCTCGCGCTGGGTTTCATCCGCAACGATGCAGCACGGCAGCTTCGCGCAGGTCACAGCCAGACGATCGGTTTCATCGTGCTGCAGGCAGGCAACCCGTTCTTCAACGATGTGGCGCGGGGAGCCGAGGATGCTGCACGGCACGAAGGGCTGTCGATACTGATCGGCAACAGCGATGAAGACGTCGATCGCGAGCGAGCCTATCTCGACCTCTTCGAACAGCAGCGCGTGCACGGTGTTCTGGTCTCGCCAGCAGGCGACATCTCCGTGCGCCTCGAGAACCTGCGGCGCCGCGGCATCCCGGTCGTGCTCGTCGACCGCAGCGGAGAAGGCAGCGGGGTCAGCTCCGTGTCCGTCGACGACATCGCAGGCGGGCGGATGGCGGTGGAGCACCTCTTATCGCTCGGGCGGCGGCACATCGCGATTCTCGGCGCACACTTCGAGATTCCGCAAGTCGCCGAGCGGCTGGCAGGCGCGTCGCAGGCCGTCGACCGCGTGCCAGGAGCGATGCTCGAAGTCGTCGAGGTGGACGAACTCGACACACTCGCTGGCCAATCGGCCTGTGATGAGCTCATAGCCAGGCGGCCGCAGGATCGCCCGGACGGCATCTTTGCCGTCAACGACCTCGTCGCCCTCGGGTTGCTGCAATCACTCGTGATGACAGAAGAGGTCCGGATTCCAGACGACGTTGCCGTGATCGGCTACGACGACATCGGCTTCGCCGCCAGTGCCGTTGTGCCGTTGTCGTCGATCCGGCAGCCAAGCAAACTGATCGGGCGCCGCGCGATCGAGTTGCTGCTCGAGCAGGCCGCCGATCCGGCAGTTCCGCCTCAGCAGGTGGTGTTCCAGCCCGAACTCATCGTACGGTCGTCGAGCGCCGCCACCCACGGTGCGGCACTCGAAGATCTCACCCACTGACAACGAACCAACGAACCAACGAACTAACGAACACACGAAAGATCGATAACAAGGAGTACACCGCAGTGCCGCTCACCACATCTTCACCATCCGCTGCCAGCCCGTCCGCCGCATGGCTGAGCGTCGCATCCGTTCGCGCTGGTCGGCGCAGCGACTCTGCCACGGTCGCCCAGCCGCGCCCCGTGCTCTCCTGGAAGACAGTGTCGTCAAGCCCGAACTGGGAACAGGCGCGTGCCGAGCTCCGGCTCGTCGATCTGCAATCCGGCGATGAGCAACTCGCGTCCGTCGACGGTTCCGACTCGGTCTCCATCGACTGGCCGTTCGCCGACCTGCGCCAGCGCGACAGGGCGACGCTGTCTGTGCGCGTCTTCGGCCACGACGGCAGCGCATCCGAATGGAGCGAACCGGTGACCATCTTTGCGGGCTTCCTCGGCGAGGACGAGTGGAACGCGCGGTTCATCGGCGTGCTGAACCCGTCCGAAAGCGCGCAGCCTGCGCTGCTGAGAACCGAATTCGAGGTGACCGGCCCGGTGCGCGAAGCGGTTCTGTACGCGACCGCGCACGGCGTCTACCAGGCAGAAGTCAACGGCAGGGAGGTCGACGAGGAGGTGCTCAAGCCCGGTTGGACGCCATATCAATTCCGTCTCATCCACGAGACGACCGACGTGACCACGTTGCTCAACCAGGGGCCGAACGCGATCGGGTTCGCTTTGGCAGGCGGCTGGTTCACAGAGAAGTTCGGTTTCGGGGGCCTGGCCAAGACGTTCTACGGCGACCAACCGGCCATCGCCGGCCAGCTGCTGATCCGCTACGAGGATGGCAGCACCCAGTGGGTACTCACCGACGACAGCTGGCGCGTCAGCACCGACGGACCGGTGATCTCAAGCGGCATCTACGCAGGCGAAAGCTACGACCGAACACGTGAGCAGACCGGCTGGTCGAGCGCGGGCTTCGCTGCGAGCGGATGGGCGCAGCCGCGCGTGCTTGCGCCAGACGAAGCCGCCATCATCCCAGAGGCGCGCACATCGCCCGCCGTCCGTCGCATCGAAGAGGTACCTGCGCGCGAGATCATCACGACGCCGTCTGGCAAGACGGTGATCGACTTTGGCCAGAATCTCGTCGGCCGAATCCGCCTCACAGTGCGGGGCGAGCGCGGCAGCACCGTGACGCTTCGGCATGCCGAAGTGCTCGAGCACGACGAGCTGGGCACGCGCCCACTGCGATTCGCAGCAGCGACCGATCACTACACGCTGCGCGGCGGAAGCAGTGCAGAGACCTGGGAGCCAAGCTTCACGTTCCACGGGTTCCGCTACGCGCAGATCGACGGGTTGGCGCAGCCGCCGCGGCTCGAGGATGTCGTTGCGATCGTGATCCACAGCGACATGGAGCGCACGGGTTGGTTCGAGAGCTCAGACCCGCTGATCAACCAGCTGTACTCGAACGTCGTCTGGGGGATGCGCGGCAACTTCCTGTCGCTGCCCACCGACTGTCCACAGCGCGACGAGCGACTCGGCTGGACCGGCGACATCCAGGTGTTCTCTCCGAGCGCCTCCTATCTGTACGACAGCGATTCGTTCCTGTCGTCGTGGCTGCACGATCTGTGGCTCGAGCAGCGTGCCGCGAACGGCGTCGTGCCGTTCGTGGTGCCTGACGTGCTCGGTTCGTCTTCGGCGCCGACCGCGGCATGGGGCGACGCTGCCACGGTTGTCCCGTGGACGCTGTACCAGCGCTTCGGCGACCTGGAGGTACTGCGCGCGCAGTTCGACAGCATGAAGGCGTGGGCGGACCAGCTGATTGCCGTCAGCGGCGAACAGCTGCTCTGGGAAGGCCAGTTCCAATTCGGCGATTGGCTCGACCCTGACGCCCCGTTCGACGATGCGGCGAAGGCCAAGGTGGATCCGGACATTGTGGCGACAGCGCATCTGTTCCGTTCGACCGATCTGGTGGCCAAGGCCGCCAGAGTGCTCGGCGACGAATCGACCGCCGCGCAGTACGAGAAGACCGCCGAGGCCGTGCGCACCGCATTCCTCGCCGCCTACGTGGCGCCGAGCGGTCGCATCGTGTCAGATGCGACGACCGCGTATGCGATGGCCATCGCGTATGGCATCGCGACCGACCCCGAGCTGCGCGCCGCGATGGGTAACCGGCTCGCCTACCTGGTGCGGGCATCCGGTTATCACATCAGCACCGGCTTCGTGGGAACGCCGATCATTCAGGATGCGCTGACGAGCACGGGGCACCTCAACGCGGCAGAGCGGCTGCTGACCCAGACCGAGGAGCCGTCGTGGCTGTACCCGGTCACGATGGGTGCGACAACGATCTGGGAGCGCTGGGATTCGATGCTCGAAGACGGCTCGATCAATCCTGGGGAGATGACATCGTTCAACCACTACGCATTCGGCGCGGTCACCGACTGGCTGGACCGCGTGGTGGCAGGACTTGCGCCGGCAGAACCTGGATATCGCACGATCAGGATCGCGCCGACTCCGCTGGCGAGCCTCAGCTTCGCGCGTGCGGAGCACGAGACGCCATATGGTCGCGCAAGCGTCGGCTGGAAGCGGAACGATGACGGGTCGATCATCGTCGAGGCCGTAGTGCCGACGGGTGCGCGTGCCGAGGTGATCCTGCCAGGTTCCGTGAATCCCCTGACCGTCGGGTCTGGCGAGCACAGCTGGATCGTCGAGTCTCAGAGTTCGACAGCGGAGCTGCCAGCGGTGTCGACATCGTCGAGCCTCGCCGACATCATCGACGACCGCGAGGCATATCGAGCGGTGCTCGACGTGATCGAGCGTCACGATCCGCAACGTGCTGCCCGTTTTCGCAAGCACACGAAGTGGATCGCAAAGCGCAGGCTGATCGACGACTTCACGATGCTGCCTCCCGAGATCGAGGATGAGATCACGCGCGCGCTCGGGGAACTTCAGGCATCGCGCGACCGCCGATGACTTAGTTCTTCCGCGGGCCGATCGTGCTCTGCCGTGCTACCACGGTCGGCTCAAGCACGATGTGCTGATGAATATGAGTGCCAGCGGTGTGCACCTCTTCGAGTAGGAGCCTGGCCGCGTTCCGACCCATCTCTTCACCCGGTTGACTGACCGTGGAGATCGGCACGATGCTGTCCCACGCAGAGCGGTTGTTGTCGTAGCCGATGATCGCGATGTCGTCGGGAATTCGAAGGTCTGATTCGGAAACAATCGATTGAAGCATCCCGAGGGCGAGCAGATCTGCCCCGGCGACGATTCCATCTGGAACGTCGGCTCGCTCGCGCGCTGCGATGGAGTGTCCCACCTTCCGACCATCTTCGACCCGAACTTCGTGTGTCGGAATGAAATCCAATCTGACCTCACCATGCGCCTCGATCACGGCCCGCTCTGCTCCACGATGACGATCGCGGATGGGTATCAAGGTCTCTGGACCGCCGACGAACACGAGGTTTCGTTTGCCGAGCTCGATCAGATGGCGGGTTGCCAGGTATCCGCCGAGCTCATTATCGACGGCGACCGAACACACCTGGGTCGAGCCGGAATCTGCGTTCAGGATGACACGCGGCCTGCCGTGCGGGCGCACGCTTGCTGCGTGATGCAATGAGCGCGGCAGCGGTGCTAGCAGAATTCCCGCGACACGCTCCTCGTCGAAGAGATTCAGATAGGCACCCTGCTTGGACAGATCCATGTCCGAGTTCGCGAGCAGAAGCGTATTGCCCGCCAACTGCGCCACCTCCTCGGCCCCGCGCGCCATGTCGAGGAAGAACGAGTTGCTCACATCGGCGATGACGAACCCGATCGTGGTCCTGGTTCCCGATGCAAGACCGCGTGCTGTTCCATTCCTCACGAAGCCGAGGCTGTCGATCGCGCGCTCAACGCGAAGCCGGGTCTTTTCGGACACCTTGTTAGGGCGATTGAGCACATTCGATACCGTTCCTTGCGCGACGCCGGCGAGCCTCGCCACGTCGGCGATGCTCGGTTCGCGGCCACTGCGGCGCGTCGACTGCGATGCTGTCATCTACTTCACGGTCGCTTCGAATGAGGTTTCATCAGGGATACAGTGACCAATCTATGGCAGGCGAACGTGCTGCAACCCGGGCTCATGCGGCCCAGATCGGGGGACGGCGCGGCCGATAAACTCGAGAAGTGACTGAAAACCGCCTCATCGTCAGTGTGCCCGGTTCGACATTGAAGGATGCCGTCGGCGCTGTTTCAAACAGCGCCGTTCCAAACAATGCTGTTCCTGACAACGTCGAGTTCGTGACCTGGGACATGACCGGGCCAGCCCCGGTCGACACCATCGACATCGTGGTGCCTCCGTACATGGGCGCCTCTGACAAGCTCGTCAACCTGGCTGGCGTGACGACCGGGCTCGTGCAGAGCCAGTCGATCGGATACGACGGCGTCGAGCGCGTGCTCCCGCCCGGGCACGTGTACGCCAACGCGGCAACCGTGCACGAGACGTCGACCGCCGAGCTGACCGTTGCGCTCATCCTTGCATCGCAACGCGGCATCCCGAACTTCGTGCGTGCCGCCGAACAGGGCCACTGGGCACCTGAACGGCTGCAGTCCCTTGCCGACCGCACCGTGCTGATCGTCGGATACGGCGGCGTCGGCAAGGCAGTCGAGCAGAGGCTGCTGCCGTTCGAGACCGATGTCGTTCGCGTCGCATCCGCTGCGCGCGACGACGACCGCGGACGCATCCACGGCATCGATGAACTGCCTGCACTGTTGCCGACCGCCGACATCGTCGTGATCGGAGTGCCGTTGAACGAGTCGACGACCCACCTGGTCGACGACCGCTTCTTGTCGTTGATGTCCGACGACGCACTGCTTGTCAACATTGCGCGCGGTGGCGTCGTCGACACGGATGCGATGCTCGACCATGCGCGTCGCGGACGGCTTCGCTTCGCCGTCGACGTGACGGATCCTGAGCCGCTGCCAGACGGGCATCCGCTCTTCGCGTTGCCGAACGTGCTCATCTCGCCACACGTCGGCGGCGCTTCGACGGCGATGATGCCACGGATGGCAAGGCTGCTGCGCCGCCAGATCGATCGGATGCTCGCCGGCGAGGAGCCGCTCAACGTCGTGCTGCGCAGCTGAACCATCCGTCGCTCGGACGCACGTGCAACCGTGCGTTGCCCCGGCCGCACATTCGGTGCACTGTTGAATGTGAATGACGCACACCAATGGAGGTAGCCATGTCAAAGATCCTCATTCTCACCGGCGATGCCGCCGAAGATCTCGAGGTCTTCTATCCGTATCAGCGACTTCTCGAAGAGGGATACGAGGTCGACATGGCGGCACCGCAGAAGAAGAAGCTGCAGTTCGTCGTGCACGACTTCGTTGACGGATTCGACACGTATACGGAGAAGCTCGGCCACACCTGGGAGGCGGATCTCGCGTTCGCCGATGTGAACCCCGCCGATTATGTCGCCCTCGTCGTGCCAGGCGGGCGGGCGCCGGAGTACATCCGCAACGACGATGACGCCAAGCGCATCGTTCAGCACTTCTTCGAACGGAACACGCCGGTTGCCGCGCTGTGCCACGGTCCGCTTTTGCTCGCGGCTGCCGGCGTGCTGAATGGCCGCACAACATCCGCATATCCGGCGCTTCAGCCCGACGTCGAAGCAGGCGGAGGCGTGTTCGAGGATGGCGCAGGCGTGGTCGATGGCAACCTCGTCTCGGGGCGCGCCTGGCCGGATCACCCGTCGTGGATGCGCGAATTCATGAAGGTGCTCGCTGCATCCGGTGCGACGCCCGACGCGTAGACCCGACCAGGTCGCTGGGCCGCCCCACCGCCGGTGCGCTCACGCGGCCGTGAGTGCCAGTGCGATAGCGGCAAGCGCGAACCCGGCGACGATCACGGCCACCCTGATGTAGTGCAGTCGGTTCCAGCGGGTGCTCTGCTCGCGCCAGTCATCTGGCGTTCCCTCCGTGTCCCACTTCGCTGAGCGCGAGTTGATCGGCACTAGGAACAGGATCGACATCACAACGCTCACCGCGAAGAGGATGGCCGAGATCAGCGCAGGGCCGGATGCCGGCTGGCCCCATGCGAGCACCGCCCATCCGGTGATCAGCACGAGCGAACCGATGTACCAAAACGGCATCACCTTGCCGAGCACCCGAGCGCCGTCGCTTCGCGCGGCGATACTGCTTTCGACCGGCAGCCTCACCACCATCGGGTTGAAGAATACGGCCACGGCGAATTCGACACCGACCAGGGTGCCGACGATCACGATGGTGGTGACGGCGAGTGAAATCATGAGTCCTCCAGGATTGGTTAGCAGTGCTAGATTCTAGCAGTGCTAACCTAGACTGAAGTGCGGATATTCCGCAAGTGGAGGATCACAATGGCCAAGACACCTGGGCGCAAGGAGCGCGTGGAACAGCGAAGACAACGCATCATCGATGTTGCGCGCGAGCGCGCGGAATCCGGCGGGTGGGCAAGTGTGACGACCC